>JBIIMX010000024.1:0-17429 GCA_044337765.1 Pirellulales bacterium
GCCCGCGGCAATGGCGCCAATCGGATGAGCCAGCGGCTTGGAGCGCTCGCCTCGTCGTTGTTGTCGGCGTCTGCCACCGGCAGTTCCGAGAGCCTTGCTCCGGTTCCTCCGATTCTGGAACGGCTCACGGAGGCAGGCCAGGCTGCAGGCGTCGTGGCCGCCGTCCGCACCGCGAACTCCCGGCCGAACATCCTTCTTGAAGTGCACGAGAGCCTGCTGGCCCAGGCGGTGAATCGTCCCGTCGATCAGGTGATGCCGGTCGACGAGGTCGTCCTCGGCACCAGGGTTCGCGGCACCGGCCACACCAACGGCAATGTCCGGCTCGACTTTGTGCCTTCGTCCGATCGGGCCGCATTCGACCTGGTGTTCGATGCCACCAATGTCGCCAACACCCGCGGTTCGCAGGGCCCAGTAACCGTCAACAGCCGCGGTGTGACCAGTCTCGGTGCCCGTCGCCGGTTCTTTCTCGACGAATACACCGCCGCAGCGTCTCCCGTGCAGGCATCGGCCTCGACCGACACCACCGTCACCGGCATGGCGATCAATTCACGGTTCGGCAAGCGGATGATCAAGAAGATCGCCAGCCGCAAGATCGCCGAGACCAAGCCCCAGGCCGAGGCCATTGCCGAGGGCAGGGCCCGAGATCGGCTGAGGCGGCAGTTCCAAGAGCAGACGGAGCCGGCGCTGGCGCAGTTCCGCGATCAGTTTCAGACGAAGGTCCGTGGGCCACTGGAAGCCCAGGGGCTCTATCCTGAAATGCTCACCATGAACACGACCGACACCACGCTGGCGATCACGGCTCGAAAGGCCACGGCCAGCCAACTCGCGGCGGCCAGCATGCCGCCGGCCTCCGCAGCCGGCAACCTGATTTCCGCCCGCGTGCATGAAACGGCCATCAACAACATGCTCGAGGAGAAACTGGGCGGCCGGGTGATCACGCAGGCCGACGTCGATCGCATGGCCAGGGAAGGGAAGACCAAGATGCCGGAATCCCTCGGGAGCGATCCGGAGCAGAAGCCGTGGGCGGTCACGTTCGCGAAGCACCGGCCGGTCTCCGTGGCGGTCGACGACGGCCGAGTGAAGGTGATGGTGAGAGGCGACAAGTTCGTGTCGGGCGACCGCAGCTTCCCCGGCATGGACATCTGGGCCACCTACGCGATCGCGACCTCCTCGCAGGGAATGCATCTCGTTCGCGAGGGCGACGTGCAGATCTATCCGCCGGGATTCAAGCCGGGCGGCAGCGAGAAGCTCTCCATGGCGGAGACGTCGCTGCGGCGCATCCTGCAGAAGCGGTTCGACAAACTGTGGAATCAGGTGATCGATATCCCCGACCTGCCGCTCCAGGGTGAACTGGCGTCGGCCGGCCCGCTGCCGATGAGGCAACTCGTCGCCCGGAAGGATGGTTGGGTGGTGGCCGGATGGCAACGCCGCGACGCCGGCCGCGGCTTCGAGGTGCGGTCCGTCGAGTGCGGTCCGGGTGAGACGATCATTCGTGAGGAGATCGTTCCGGGAACGGCGGTGCCCGTGGAAATCCTTTCCGACAACGCCGTGCCTGCCGACCATCGGCTGGCGTTCGTGCGGTAGCGGGACGTCTGCCATGAACGACGACCTCGTCAGGGCGATCGATCTGGCGCTCGCTGAGCAATGGGATGAGTCCCACGAGATTGCGCAGCGGTACGAAGCCGACACCACGGCGCAGTGGATCCACGCGGTGCTGCACAAGATCGAGGGCGATCTTGGCAACAGCCGCTACTGGTATCGCCAGGCTGGCCGGCTGGACTGGCTGGAGAGGGAGCCGCTCGACGAGCTGCGATCCATCCGGGCGACGATAACGGACTGAAAATAGGAAATTAGGGACGGGAGCGAATTTCCGGTTGCTCAAGCGACACGGACCTAGATGGCATGGTAGGCGAGGTTGCTCGGCGAAATTCGCTCCCGTCCCTATTTTCCTTGTCCCACGAGCGGCTCGAAGGGCCGGATCCAGATCGAACGGAACTGCACGGGGTTGCCGTGGTCCTGGAGCGAGATCGGTAGCGCGTCCGAGTGGGCCTTGGTGATGGGCGGCTCGTGCCATACCGTGGCACCCTTGATCACGGTGTCGGAATGGATCGCCACGCCGTTGTGGAGCACGCTCACCATGCCTGGCTTGGCCAGCGAGCCGTCGGTGTCGAACCGCGGACGCGTGAACAGGATGTCGTAGGTCTGCCACTCGCCCGGCTTGCGGCAGGCGTTCACCGCCGGTGGCTGTTGCTTGTACAGCGCGCCGCACTGTCCGTCGGGGTAGGTGAGAGGACCATCGGTGCCGTCTTCAAACGAATCGAGCACCTGGATCTCGTACTGTCCCATCAGGAACACGCCCGAGTTGCCGCGGCCCTGCCCCTTGCCGGTCGCCGGGGCAGGCAGGCGGAACTCGACGTGGAGGTGGCAGTCACCGAAGCCTTGTTTCGTCTGGATGGATCCCTTGCCGACCGTGGCAACGCCATTGGCGACCGGCCAGTTTTCCCCTCCATTCCATGCCGCGAGGCTTTTGCCGTCGAAGAGCACGATCGCGTCGGCAGGAACAGCAGCGGGGGCATCGGGAGCCGGCCCCGGATCGACCACTCGCGGCTGCGGCCATTCGATCGGCATCCGCCATTCCCCGCTGGCATGTTTTTGGCCACGCAGCTGCAGACGCCGCGAACGAATCGACTCCGTGATCCGTCGGGCCTTGGCCTCTGCGTCGCTCAGCGGCAGCCCGGCCGGCATGCCCGGGCGGATGTGCCCCGCCGCAGCAAGATAGGCATCGCGAAGCAGTTTCTGGCGGGCCGTCACCTCCGGCAGGAAGGCCGCGAGCGACGCCGGCGAGGCAGCTGCTGCCGCCTGCTCGTCACCGAGGTCCGCGAGCACGGCCCGGCAGATCGCCCAGTGGCCCTCGTCATCGGGGTGGACGGTGTCTGGGCAGAAGACGGCGGTCGGATCCTTGGCCCGTCTGGCTTCGAGCAAGTCCCGCATCCGTCCGTGCACGTCGATGACGGTCCAGCCAGCGGCCCGCTTCGAGAGCAGCCACTTGGAGTAGGCGTCGAGCACCGCGTCGTAGTCGGTCGCGCCGGCGGGCCCGGGTTTGTCTGACCTGCTGTCATACAGGGGCGGCGTCAGGTGGATGATCTTCGCGCCGGACTTCTCGACGGCGGCATGAAGTTGCTCCATCCCGACACGGAACTTCTCGAACCGGCCCTCGTCGAGCGGCTTGTAGATGCCGCAGTTCATCCCGTAGCAGGCGATGACGAGATCGGGCCGCGTGACGCGCAGCACGCGGTCGAGCCGTTCGGCAACGTGGGGCCGCGGGAAGGCGCCGTTCGCATGCCCTTCCTCTGAGAGCCCCGACACGGTCTCGCTCGGCAGGCCGACGTCGATGACATCGGCCTGGATGCCGTTGGCTTCCATCCATGCCGTGAGGTCGGCGATCCATCGGCCATCGTGCGTGATTGAATCACCGAGAAAAACGATGCGTTTCGCCTGCTCGACGAGCACGCGGGCCGGCACTGCCGGCTCCACGCATATTCCCCGGGAAGGAAACAGGAAGAGGGTGGCGGCAGCCAGAAGGGCCTCGGTCACGGCAGTCGTCCAACCAACGATCGAGGTGTCGTGAAATCGTCTTTGCATGGCAGGGCATCCTTGTGGTGTGTCGGATCGCTCAAGGCGAGACCGTGCCGGACGCTGCGGGCGTTGGGCGGCTCTCACCGGTCTCGAATGTCAGGGTGTCTTCGTACTCGCGGCGTTCCCAGGTCAGGATCTCGCCCGGCTTTTCGGGAGAGAGGATCGGAAAAACAGACACCGGGGTGATCGTAACCAAGAATGCGCCAGGCTGCTTGCTGGTGCCCGCGCCGTCCGCCGCCGTGTCGTCCTTCTTGCGGACATCGACCTCGATGTGGCCGTAGTGCTTTCCCCCGTGCGCCAGCACGTTGCCGTTCCAGTGCTCCGGAGCGTGGTCGTGGGCGACGAAGATCTGGCGGTCGTTGACCACGCCGTCCTGCGGCGTCCGCAGGAGGTCGCCGCCGATGGCGATCTGATAATAGTGCACCCCTTCCACGATCGAGTGTTCATACAGTTCGTCGTGGCCGGAGAAGACTGCCTGCACCCCGTGCTTTCGCAACAGCGGCGCGAGTATCCGCATGGGCTGACCGGAGTGCGGGTCCTCTCCTGGTTGCTTGCCGGGAGCCCGGCCGTGAGGGCCCGCGGAGAACGGTGCGTGGTGAAACTGCACAAAGATGATCGCCCTGCGCTGCTGGGCGGCGGCCAGTTCCCGTTCCAGCCAAAGGTATTGTTCGGAGCCGGGCGCGTAGTCGGGGATGTGCGCGGCCTTGCCGCGGTCGAGCAGATGGTTTGTGTCGTTTTCCGTGTTGTCGGTGCCGCCGTTGGTCGAGTCGAGCGTGAGCAGCGTGACGGGGCCGAAGTCGACGCGATGGTAGCGGCCGATGTGCCGCTTGTCGGCTGCGCCATTGTCGGGATGTTCGAAGTAGGTGAGAAATTTTCTCGATCCGAGCAGCGATGCCGGGCCGGAGTGGCCGCCGAGATCGACGAGAAGGTCGGTCGAGGACGGCCCGCCGCACATCTCGTTGTCGCCGAGTGCCGCCACGATCGGCACACGTGAGGCGAGACTGCCGAACAGGCCGGCGTTATGACGCCAGAATTCATCCCAGTCCCGCTGCTCGCCGCCGTTGGCAACGAGGTCGCCCACCACGCTGGCCAGCACGGGATTGCCCGCCCGCAGGCTCTCGGCAGCCCGGCTGGCGATCAGTGCGAGATTCATCCGATAGCCGGTCGACTCGTCTGCCAGATACTGGTCCCGAACCCAGCGGGGCCGCGGGCCGCCGGGCATGGAGGTCGAGGGTGGCCAGTCGACCCGGCTGTCCCGTGACTCCGGCTGCGCATCGCTGTCGGCGTAGAAAAAGAGCCGTACGCCACCCCCCTTGCCGACCTCGCCTGGCCGCGGAGACGTGGTCAGGATCGCCTTGATCGTCTCGCCGTTCTGTTCGACGCTGTAGGGATAGCTCGTCGCCGGCGTGAGGCCGGTGACGCGGAGGGAATGCAGATAGGGGGGCGAAGGATGCCGGTGGTCGTCGGCCTCGGCTCCCTGGTAGTCGAGCTCACTGCGGAGCGCCGGCTCGGACGTCAGCGTCTTGCCGTCGATTGTCAGCGTGCCGGCATCTGCCGACTGCGAGCACCAGCGGATCGTCATCGCATCGGCGGCGGGGTTTTGCAGATAGGGCCGGACGCGAAATGCGGTCGGCGGATCGGGCTGCTCAGCCGCCAGCACACGGCCCGCCGAGGTGAGGCCGAGGACGATCAGCAACCAGACGCGGCCAGCCATGTGGTGTCCAGGAATGTGCAGTCACTCTTTGTTGCCGGACGGTGCGGCCGCCGCAGCAGACGGCTTCGCCCCTTCCCGAATCGCGAACAGGTGGCTCTTGTTGGCGATGTAGACGGTGTCTCCCGCCACGATCGGTGTGGAGTAGACGCTGTTGCCCATGTTGATCTCACCGAGCAGATCCATCTCCTTCGACAGCCTGAAGATCGAGATGTCGCCGTCTTCGTCGCCGATGTAGACCTTGCCGTCTGCGATCAGGGGCGATCCCCAGCTGGCGGCGAGCATGTCGTGCGTCCAGTGGGGCTTGCCTGTCTTCAGGTCGAGGCAGTGGAACAGGCCGCTGAAGTCTGCGACGAAGAGCAGCCCGTCCTGGATCGCCACCGTGCCGCAGGTGCGGTGCATCGTCTCCTCGAAGTCGAGCTTCTTGTTGCCGTCGGCGTCGAAGCCGGGATAGTGCCAGACGGCAGCCGAATTGGGGTTGGGTCGGGCCACTTCCCCCTGTTCCTTGATGACAGCCTGATTGCGACGATGGGGCAGGGGAGTGTCGGGCGCCTTGAGGCTCACGGCCAGTTCCGGGCTCGTGTCGCCACGCTTCGTGGGATCGATACACCACAGGTGTCCGACGCCCTCGCCATGCTCCGGATCCTCGCCGACGGCGATGTAGACCAGCCCCTCGTGGATGACCGGCGTGCCGATGATGTGATTGCGGTCGGCGCGTCCGCCGAGGGTGTATTTCGATTCTTTCGGGTTGCAGTCGAACTTCCAGAGCAGCTTGGCCTTGCCGTTCTCTCCCCGAGCGTCGAATGCGTACATCCAGCCGTCGCCGCCGCCGAAGAGCACCTGCGGCACGCCGCCAAGTTCGGCATAGGATGGGCTCGACCACTGCCCGTGCAGCACGTTCGCTCCGGGCGAACCGTCTGCCCAAAGCACTTTGCCGTCGCGCTTGTCGATGCAGAGGAAGCTGGGGGCGTCGGCATTTGGAAGGTTGATGTGCCCTTCGTCCACGCCGTTGCTCGTGTTGACGAAGAGGAGGTCGCCCGCGGCCGTCACGCTGCAGGAGCACATGTTGTGCTGCGATACGCCCAACTGCTTCATCATGTCGAGCGACCAGACCACGTCGGCCTCGTCGTTGGCCTGCACCTTCTCGGTGGTGAACGGTCCGTCGTTTTCGCCGTCACGGAAACCCTCGGTGTCGAGGCACTTCACCTCGCCGCGGCTGGTGACGTACCACAGACGGTCGCCTTCCACGAGCGGCGCACAGCAGATTCCCTGCAGCGGCCAGTCGTGCACGCGGCCCGTGGGCAGCTTCTCGCTGGAGTCCTGCCAGAGGAACGCACCGTCTTTGATGTCAAAGGCGAGCAGGCAGCCCAGGTCGGTCGCAGCGGGATAACGCTTGAGCCAACCCTTGCCGTTGTTGGTGCCGACATAGGCCTTTCCGCCGGCCACCACCGGATTGCCGTAGCTCTGGCTGCCGAGTTCGGCGACCCATGCAACGTTCTCGCTCGTTTCCGGCTTCCAGCGGCCCGTCTCGGCGTCGAAGTCGCCAGGCGTCCAACTCGAGGGAAGCCCCTTGGCGGTGGAGACATTATTGCGGACGGGCGTGCCGCCCCACTGATTCCAGTCTGCGGCGCGGGCCGCGAGCGGCAGCAGCAGCACGCACAACACAACGGCCGCCAGCCATCTGGGGCCGCTGGGGATGTTCCCTGCCGGATCGCCGGACGTTCGCTGCCGACATCCTGCCTTTCGCGCACGCGATGCCGGTTGCGGCCTGGCAGCCATGCCTCCGCTGGCAAGCAACGCCGTCGCCCCGACAAGGGCAAACCCAAGCTGTGAGTTCTCTGTTTCGTTGATTGAGCGGAGCATTAGTTCACTGCCTCCACGGAAAAGTTGTCGATGTAGATCTCGGAGTCTTTCGAATTGCCAAAGAAGCCGGGGCTGCCCTGGAGGTTGCCGGCGGCGTGTGTCGCCTCGATCGTCCACGTCTCTGGCTCCTGCTCGCCGCGAGGCCAGACCTTGCCACGGAGGATGGCCGCCGATCCCTGCCTGCGGGCCTCGAACTTCATCGTGTACCAGCGGCCTGCCTCCCACGTGAACGGGATCGTCTTCGAAAAATAGGTCGCCACCTGTGGCGGCCACGAACGCAGCTGAAGTTGCTGGGCGGCGCCCATCAGGTCGAGGGTGTACCGCTGGGCGATGAGCCCCATGTCGGGCATCCGCGCCTGCTCCAGCGCCGCCGGGTTGCCGAAGGCCTTTGTGAATGCGTCGGCGTCGGATGTGGCCGCGGACTTCTGCGAGTCGGATGCCGGCGAGCCGGGCTTCTCGACTCCGGTCTCCTGGGCGCGGAAGTCGGCTTTGACGGAGTAGTCGTGCAGTTCGATGGGACCGATCCAGCCCTGGCTCCGGGTGCCCTTGGGGATCGTCGTCACCTTCACCAGGCACTTCGAGCCGTCCACCTCGCGGACAGCGTGCCGATATCGCATCCCGATCCACGGGAGCGGCGGCTCGCCCTTCATGACGCCGGTCTTGGGATCGGCAGCGAGCGGGATCTCGTCGAAGTCAAACTTCCAGGGCAGCGGAGGCATCGACCGCACTCGGGCCTTGCCCTCGAGCCCGCCCACCTTTGCAGTGACGAGAGCCGCGGCATGCTTGCCGGCCGGCGCGGTGTAGCGGCCATCAGAGCCGACGGTGCCCTCGGTCACCGCGAACGCTGCCGGACTTTCCCGGACAAACCGGCCTGCGGCGTCGAAGAGACGGACTTTCAACGGCAGCGTCTCGCCCGCGGCGATCTGCGCCTCGGCCGGCACCACCTGCACCCAGGCGGGCTCACCGGCGGGGCCCTTGGTCGTATCCGACACCTGCTGCGGCAGCGTCGGCTCGACACCGGCGGCAGCGGCCGCCTGCGGGCCGCCAAGGCAATAGAGCCGGGCACTGGTCGTTAGGTAGATCCGCCCATGGCAGGCGATGGGCGAGGCCGTGACTTCATCCTCCTCGTCGAGCCGCATGCGGTTGACGAACTTCAGGCCGTCCTTCGTCGGCTCGAGCACGTGCCAGCCGCTCGTGGAGCAGATGTAAAGTTTGCCATCCGCCACGAGCGGGCTGCCCCGGACGATCGTGCCGAGGAGTTTCTGCGGCTTGCCGACCGGTGCGCCTGTGGCCTTTTCGAACACGTAGACCTTCGCGCCGTCGTCCACAAAATAGACGCGGTCGCCGAGCACGACGGGCATCGCCCGGCCGTCCATCACGCCTTTTCGCTGCCAGATCGCATGGGTGGCGGTGATGTCGCCCGAGCCGGCGGCCTTGAAGGCGGTGACGGAGCCCATCGTCGTGTTGTCGAGGTTCTCCTCGGCCTGGGAGATGTAGACCGTCTCGCCGTCGACCAAAGGCGCGACATTCAGGCCCCGTCGCGACAGCTTGAAATTCCAGACGGCCTTGCCGGTGCGTGGCTGGAAGTTCCAGACGCTGCCGTCGCTCGACCCGAAGATGAGCGCCGCCTGACCGCCCACATTCGCCAGTGACGGCGTGCTGTAGGTCGTATCTTCCGGGAGTTCCTTCGTGCCGTTCATCCAGCGGACTTCGCCCGTCTTCGCGTCCATGCCGAGGAACCGATGGGCGGGCCGGGCGGTGTCACCCCAGCCGGTGACCACGGCGCTGGCGATCACGAGATCCTCGAACACGATCGGGATGTTGGTGCGGCCGCCGTAGGTGGAGAGAAACCCAAACTCCTCGTGAAGGGATCGCTGCCAACGGGTCGCGCCAGTCGCGGCATCGATCGCCGTGAACACACCGCAGACACCGTGGGCAAACACCGTATTGGTCGCGGGGTCGGCAATCACCGCCGACCAGCCGACTCGCTCCGACGGCACGTCGGAGAGGTAGACGTTGAACACGTTCTCCCAGAGTTTTTGTCCGGTGGTCGCGTCGAGGCAGAGCACTTTCTCGGCCTCTTCCGTCGTGCCAGGCTTGTGCCGCACGAGGGTATAGAGCTTTCCACCCATGATCACGGGTGTGGAAATCCCCCCTGCCTCGTCGTTCTTCCAGAGGATGTTCGTGCCCTTCTCGGGATCGAACGACGTCACCAGCGGCTTGTCACCAGCGACCGTGCGGCTCTCCTGCGGTCCGCGCCAATCAGGCCAGTCGGCAGCCGTCGCAACGCAAGGCGCAACGCAAGACGCGACGCACGCAGCCAGCACGGTCAAAACACGTACCATCATCGGTTGTCCTCGTCAGTTCGTGATGCCTTGGGCCTTCAGTTCAGCCGGCAGCTTTGGATCGACCAGACCGCGGGCTCCCCGCCCCTGCATGAGTCGGTCGGCGGCGTCGGCCCGGATGCTCTCGATATCCGCATCGCCCCAGCGGCGTCGCTCTGCGATATCCGGCACGGCGAGCGGTCGCACGACCCGCATGCCCACGCCAAGAGCCGGCTCCTCGGTATACCACCACGGACTCTTGGGAAGGTTGGGGTCGACGTCCTTCCAGGGCAGATCCTCCGAGCCGCGACGGCTGGCGCTCCGGCACTGGGCCGATTCGTCGTAATAGCTCCCGCCACGGACCACGCGTGGCGACAGGCTCGTCGGCCAGACGGCGGCCACAGCGGCGGGCACAGGCTGCGGCAGCGCGGCCTGCCTCGCATAGCCATCGGCGGCCAGTTGGTCGAGCACCCACTCAGAGACGTTGCCATGCATGTCGTGGAGTCCCCAGGCATTCGGCTCCTTCTCGCCAACGGGGTGCGTGGTCTCGTCGGAGTTGTCGGCGAACCAGGCGACCGCATCGAGCGAGTCGGCCTCGCCGCCGGAGTGCCACGGCGTCGCGGTGCCAGCCCGGCAGGCGTATTCCCATTCGCTCTCCAGCGGCAGCCTGTAGAACCGCGACGTGAGGCCGCTGATCCACTTCGTGTATTGCCGCGCGGCGAATTGCGTCATCGTGACGGCAGGCTGCAGCGGATCTTCGCCGTTGGTGAAGGTCGTCGTGGGGTCGTAAAGATTGGAGGGCGCCGTGACGGCGTCGGCCTCGTTGTCGGCCTTCACGGGCCGCATGCCCGCCGACTCCATCGCCTTGAAGAGATCGCAGGCCGCCATGTAGGCCTTGTATTCGGACCAGGTCACCTCGCAGCGGCCGATCCAGAAGGGTTCGATCGTGACGTCGTAGCTCGGCCCCTCGTCGGCTCCCCGGTCCGCCTCGTCAGCCGGGCTGCCCATGCGAAGCTTCCCGCCGGGCACGGGGATCATCCGAAAGGTCACGTCGGTGCCGGGAATCGTCTCGTCGTAGGCCACCATCCAGCCCCCGGGTACCTTGATGGCAGGGCCGTCGCCCTCCGGCCGCTGTTCACCCGCGACGAATCCGGCGGCGTTATCGGCCACATCGGCCACGGTGGCTGCCCCACCCTCGTCGGCATGCCAGCATGCGACGGCGGCCCCCAGCAGAACGGGCAAAACCAGACTCGCGGCAGCCATGCGGGCGGCAGGACGGAGGACGAGAACGTGACAGGTCTGCATGGGCGGTGCACTTTCCGAGCGGGAACACGAATCGAGGGCGTGAATGCCGCAGGCGGATGCCATGGCCAGGAAACAGCGGCGGGAGAACTGTAAAGTGTAATCTGTTGGGAATCACCTGCCCACCAACGGGCATCCCCCCTCGAGCCCCCATCCGTGGCCGCACCCAAGCCAACCCAGCCGACCGGAAAAGCCGCCAAGACAGCAGGCAAGTCGAAGGGCAAGGCCAACGATAAGCCGGCCGAAAAGGTGGTGTCGGAAAACCGTCGGGCACGCCACGACTACGAGATCCTCGACACGCTGGAGTGCGGCATCGCTCTGGTCGGCAGCGAGGTGAAGAGCCTGCGCGGTGGGCGGATGTCGCTCGACGAAGCGTATGGCCGCGTCAATGGCCGCGAGGTCTGGCTGCTTGGCTGCGACATTCCCGAATATGAAAAAGCCAATCAGCTCAACCATGTGCCGAAGCGGCCGCGAAAGCTGCTCATGCACCGCCGCGAAATCGGCAAGTTTGCGGACCGCGCCCTGGAGAAAGGGCTTACCCTGGTGCCGCTGAAGATGTATTTCAAAAACGGCCGTGTCAAAGTGCTGATGGGCATCTGCCGCGGCCGTCAGGCACACGACAAGCGGCAGAAGCTCAAGGCAGACACTGCCAGGCGTGATATTGAAATCGCCCTCCGCGGCCGCACGGGCCGCGGAGGGCGATCAAAAGACTGAATGCGAGACCGAACACGCGACCGAATGCGCCTGCCGTTTCAACGCAGGAGCAGCTGTCTAGACGTGCTCGGCGACAAGCGTGGCAGTGCTCGAGTCGGTTGAATCTTCAGGGTGCCACAACGGCATGCCCCGCTGAATCCGCTCGGCGAGAATGTCAATTTTCTGTTTCGAGCCGGCGGGCGCCGCCGTCGGGATGAATTCCGTGGTTGCGTGCGGCTCAAAATTTTCGTCGTGACCGTACAGTTCGATGATTTCGAAAACGTTGCGAATCCGGGCCATTGGAACGAAACAACTCCTTGTCTGGTGCGCCATGATGTGGGGGCGAACACGAAACCCGCTGCGTGCAGCCCGACAACTGGCGTGGTCGAAACTGCTGCTGCGGGTTGTTGATCGCGGTCGACAGCGACATTATGGGCCCGCGCTTGCGCGAGTCAAACATTTTTCAGCGTTCATTTTGAACTGCGGAAAAATGCTGCAATGCAGGCCGAATTGACCGGCATGACCGCTGCGGTTTACCGATCGCGCGGCCGCTTATGGAAGCGGGCCGCCGGGCGGTAGGGCGATCTCGATTTCGGCGGGCGGCGGCGGGGCCGGCTTGGCAGGCGACGACGACGTGGTCGAAGGGTCGAATTTTGGCGTGTCGGTGCCCGTGCGTGCCTCCAGATCGGCCGTCAGCATGAGATGCTCGCCTCCCCCGGACGGCCGTAGTTCCAGGTGGGTGACACTCCAGTCCTTGCCAAGCTTTTTACCCT
Source organism: Pirellulales bacterium (assembly GCA_044337765.1). Classification (GTDB taxonomy): domain Bacteria; phylum Planctomycetota; class Planctomycetia; order Pirellulales; family UBA1268; genus CAMCQY01. Next base: position 12,303 of record JBIIMX010000024.1, read on the forward strand.
CGACGACGACTGTGCCACGGCCTTTTGGTCCGCTTGCCTCGAACTCCATCGCCGCGATGCCATCGGTCTCATTGGCCCTGCCGATGATCTTGGGGCTGCATACGACAGTTCCGCCCGGGCCTGCCAGCACTGCTAGCACACGCGGATTCCGCTCGATCTCCGCCTTCGCATCGACCACAACCGGGTGGCTGGAGAGCCGGCTGCAGCCGGCACCACCAACAACGAATGCCAGAAAGAGTGACAGGGCCACGCTGGCAGGCCTTACGATCCTTCGCATGCGACGTCCTTCCTGGACACGGTGGAGAAAACTTGACGGTGCGGGAAAACCGGATCTCCGCTGAAAAACCGGAGCTGAAAACCGGATCTCTTGGGTCAACCTGTGGAAAACCTGTCTGAAACGAGCTCGGGAAGCCAGGTCCGCGTCGGTGCCTCGCCCGGCCATCAGATCGCAACCGGCCCCTTAAGTCTAACCGGTTTCCTCCCGATTTCGCTGCGGCGGGGCTGCGGTGGCCGCTTTGCGATCAGGCCTTGGCGTCGTGTTCGCGGCACCAGGTGATCTTGTCGGCCGTGGTCGTGGGCAGGGGTCCACCCGATCCCGCCGGTTTCTTTGCGGCTGCTTTCGGGGCAGGTACCTCGGCGACTACAGGCGCGGCTTCCTCCCCGGCCTCTTCTGGAGCCTCGGCCTCCGCGGCAGGAGCGGCAGCGGCGGCCTTCGCAGCGCGGGCGCGGGCGAGGATCTCGGCGGTCGAGAGTTTGCCGCCAGCGGCGGCTGTCGGAGCCGGGGATGGAGCAGCGGCCTTTTTGTCTGCTGCGGCAGGCTTGGCCGGTGCCGCTCCTCCGCCCGCCTTCGCCCGGGCCGCGGCGAGGATGTCAGCCGTGGATGGTTTGCCTGCACCGCCCGCTTTTGGCGCCGGTTTCGCGGCAGCGGCAGGCTTCGCGGCAGCTGCAGGCTTCGCGGCAGCCTTGGGAGCCTCCTTCGCCACAGGCTTGGGCAGCGGCTCAGACACGATCTTCAAGGCGGCGGGATCGATGTCGTACCAGCCGACATTGTTGAACTGGTCGAACTCGACCAGGCAGCGGCCGTTCATGTTGACGGTCCTTACCGTCCCGGTCGTGTTACGAAATCGGGCCAGTTCAGGGGCCGACGAGTTGATCACGACATACTTATCGGTCCATTCCGACTTCAGTCGCTCGATGACGTCGAACATTTTGCGTTCCGGCAGGAAGACGGGAAGACGTGAGAAAAAGTCAGGAGGCGAAGGCAGACTACAGGATGTGAGCCGCGGACGCCCGAGACGCCACGGAATCCGGGGATCGCATCAACCAGAATTTGATCGATCCGCAGGCAGATCGCAAGGCACGGTCGGCAGGCGGTCAAAAATACGTCGGGAATACGTCGCGAATACGGTCCTGCGATGCTTTTTTCGGGGGATTCCAACCGGCTCTCAGCCGGGAGCGGTCGCGAACGCCGCCCCGCGAACCGCAACGATGCCCTGCGGTCCGATCGAGTAGGCCCAGACAACCGTTCTCGGGAGCGTTGTCGACTCGTCCAGGACGGTGAGTTGCACCATGCGGTCGCCCATGCGGTAGGTCGACCCCAGCCAGCCGGGTGACTCGTGGAGCCGGCATGCGATCTCGAACCGGATCGCGTCGGCCGTGTGGGCATCGGGGGCGATGCTGGCGGAGAAGTGGGAACGGCCGGCCAGCCCCACCCCGACAATGGCAATGGCCTGGTCCCCGGCCGCGGCGGAATGCGGCACGGCCACCCGCGACAGTTCGACGAGCACCGGCGATGCCGGCCAGCGGGGATCGTCAGCAGGCGGATGAGGCCCGTCGAGAGTCGTCCAGCTGTCCGACCCGCCGGTCGTGATCTGATGCGTCCAACGATCGCCGGACCATTTGAACTCCGCAACCGTGTGGCCGGCACGGAGTTGCACCGGCGGCCGGCTCGTCGGGGATCGCGTGTCGTGTGGTTTCATGGGGCTGGTAGCATACCAGCACAGTGTGCACGACCCGTGACCGCTCCGCAGCCAGCCGAGGCCTTTGCATCCGATGGAACCGCGTCGTTCGCTCCGCTGGCCGATCCTCCTGGGCATCGTGCTGATCGGCTCGATCCTGGCGTTGGGCGTCGGCTGGGTGCTCGTCAGCATCGCCGCGGCGCTCGGCTCCAAAGACCGCAACGAGAACGCGGCCTTTTACTGGGCAGTCCTGGGCGTCGGCGTGGCGCTGCTCGTGCTCGTGCTCGTGGGCGTGATCATCTATCTCGCCCTCACGCTCAAGGCCATCGCCCTCTCCCAGCGGCAGAGCAATTTCATCGACAGCGTCACCCACGAGCTGAAGAGTCCGCTGGCCTCCCTCAAGCTCTATCTGCAGACGCTTACGCGACGGACGGTGCCGCCGGAACAGCAGGCCGACTTCCACCGCTTCATGCTCAAGGATGTGGAACGGCTCGACACGCTCATCGACCACCTGCTCGACGCCGCCAAGACGCTCCAGCGGCGGGCCCGCCCCGGCACCGACGCGACGGACATCGAGCCGGTGCTGCAGCGGGCCTGCGATGCCGCGGTGCACCGCTATGGCGTGCGGCCGGAGTGCGTGCGGCTGGATGTCGTGGGCGTGGGGGCCGGCGTGGCCGGAACGCCGCCCTCTGGTGGCGCGCTGCGGGTGTGCGGCCGGGAGGCCGACGTCGAAATCGTGTTTCGCAACCTCGTGGACAATGCGGTGAAATACTCGCTGCCCGCTCCGGCGGTGGAGGTGACGGCGTCGGCACTGCCGCGTGGAAAGGTGCTCGTGCGGGTGGCCGACAATGGGCCGGGCATCCCCGTGGCCGAACGACAGAACGTCTTCCAGCGGTTCGTGCGGTTGGGGAGCGAACTGGAGCGGTCCACCCCGGGCACGGGGCTCGGGCTCTTTCTCGTGCACGCGATCGTGAAACAGCTCCGCGGCAAGGTGGTGGCCAAGGGCTGGCCGCCGGGAAAGGGCACGGTGATGGAGGTGGAGCTGCCCGCGGCGCCGTGACGGGCCTGCCCACGCACCGTCGCCGGACGTTCGCTTTCGTATCCTGCCTTCGCTCACTCGATGCTGACTGCGCTTCGGCATCCTGCCTGCGACGACCAATCCGCTGAGACGGATCGGTGCCCGAGCAACGCCGGCTCTCGGAGCAGGGGCAGGCCCGAACCATCGCTTGTATTTCGCTTTTTGGCTGCGGACTTCAGCCAGCGTTATGATTGAGGGTTTTCAACCCCGTCCAGCCACGCCCAGCACGGCGAACAGCCATGAGCCTTCCCTCCCTTCGTGCTTCCGAGCACCTGCACGACGTCAAATACGAGATCCGCGGAGCCCTGGCCCGCCGCGCCGATCAGCTCGAGCGCGAGGGCCACGAGATCATCAAGCTCAACATCGGCAACCCGGGTCTCTTCGGCTTCCGCATGCCGGGCTCGATGCGGGTGGCGATCGTGGAGAATCTCCACCAGGCCGATCCCTACTCGCACCAGAAGGGGATCTTTCCGGCCCGCGAGGCGGTGGTGATGCAGCAGCAGAACCGCGGCGTCATGGACGTCACTGCCGACGACGTCTTCATCGGCAACGGCGTCTCGGAACTGATCATGATCGCCATGCGGGCGCTGCTCAATCCCGGCGACGAAGTGCTGGTGCCGAGCCCCGACTATCCGCTCTGGACGGCGTCGGTCGTGATCCACGGCGCGAAAGCGGTGCACTACCCGTGCCGGCCCGAGAACGGCTTCGTGCCCGACCCGGCTGAAATCGAAGCCCTCGTCACCGACCGCACGCGGGCCCTCGTCGTGATCAACCCCAACAATCCCACCGGCGCGGTCTACCCCAGCGAGGTGCTCGCGGCCCTGGCGGGGATCGCCGAGCGGCGGCATCTCGTCTTCTGTGCCGATGAGATCTACGACGAGATGCTCTACGACGGCGCCGAATTCGTGCCGGCCGCCACGCTCGCGAAAAATGCGCTCTGCCTCACCTTCGGCGGCCTGAGCAAGATCTACCGGGCCTGCGGGCTCCGCGTCGGCTGGCTCGTCTTCTCCGGCGAGCGGGAGCACGCGCGGGACTATATCCAGGCGGTGGAGCTGCTCGCGTCGCTCCGCCTCTGTTCGAACGTGCCCGGCCAATACGCCGTGCAGACGGCACTCGGCGGACACCAGTCGATCTTCGATCTCACGCGGCCCGGCGGCAGGCTGCATGCCACCCGTGCCGCCCTGCTCGACGCCGTGAAACGCAGTCGCTGGCTCTCGGTGGTGACGCCGCGGGGGGCGATGTATGCCTTCGTGAAGGTGCACGCGGACCGGCTGCCCGGGGGCGGCAAGAAGTTCGACGATCAGGCGTTTGCGCTCGATCTCTTGGAGCGGAAGCACGTGCTGGTGGCGCCGGGGTCGAGTTTCAACGTGCCCTACCGCGATCACTTCCGGCTCACGCTCCTGCCCGACGCGGAGCAGATGGCCGACGTGTTCGCCCGGATCGAGTCGCTGCTGGACGAATACGCCGCCGCGTGACGTCGGAGAAAAGGGGACGCAGCTCTTTTCTTTCCCTTTTCTTTCCAGAAAAGAGCTGCGTCCCCTTTTCTCCGAAAGAGCTGCGTCCCCTTTTCATGCCCGGCAGGATTGGTCTAATCGCAGCCATGAACCCATCACATGCCCATGCCGCCCCGGCGAGCACGCCCGCCGTCGATGTCGTCCCCGTCCGTCGCGTGCTCGTGAGCGTGTTCGACAAGACCGGCCTCGGCCGGCTCGCCGCCGGCCTGAGGGCGGCCGGTGTTCGCGTGGTGAGCACCGGCGGCACGAGCGCCGCCCTCGCCAGCCACGGCCTCGAGGTCGAGGATGTCTCGGCCATCACCTCCTTCCCCGAGATCCTCGACGGCCGGGTGAAGACGCTCCACCCGCGGATCTTCGCCGGCGTGCTCGCCCGGCACGACCGGCCCGACGACAAGGCCGTGCTCGCCTCCCACGGCATCGACACCTTCGACGCCGTGATCGTGAATCTCTACGCCTTCGAGGCCGCCGTCGCCCGGCCCGACTGCACGGCGGGCGAGGCGATCGAACTCATCGACGTCGGCGGCCCGAGCCTCGTGCGGGCGGCTGCCAAGAACCACGCCTTCACCTCCGTGGTGAC
>JBIIMX010000300.1:0-4563 GCA_044337765.1 Pirellulales bacterium
GGCAGAGACAGGGAGCGAGCTCTGGCATACCTGCCTGACCGGCACAATCCTCGCGATCGGCGGTGGCCGGGTGTGGCTCATCGACGAATTGGGGAAATTGTCCGCCTTCGATCTCGCCGACGGTTCACCCCGTGAGCGGCTCTGCCTCGGACCGTTCACCCTGCCGGTGGTCAATCGTCACTCCGAACGTCTGGTGCTGGCCTCACCATCCGGCATGGTCGTGAGCCTGTCGCCGCGGGCAACCGGCACGCCCACCCCGGCTGAGGCGGGCGACGCAGCCGTCACCGAGCCCGCTGTACCGGTACCCGCGACTTCGGATCCTGCCGCCAGGCCTCGGCCATGAGCATGTAGAGGTCGCGATCATACCGGTGGAGCCGGTGCGGGTCCTGAAAGAAGCACTCGCTGGCCACAGCAAAGAATTCCCCGGCCCCCTCGGCAGCGTAATCGTCGAATGCGACGAACCGCCCCTCGTCGAGCGCATCGGCGAACCGTTCCCGGCAGTCGGCCATTCCCTGCGTCCACTCCCGTCGCGCGGCCGTCGTCGCCAGAGGCGGCACGCCGTCTATTTCTCCGTCAAGAAGGTCGACGGCGTGGGCACATTCGTGGATCACAACGCTTCGTGGACCGTCGCGGAGCCTGCCGCCGTCGACGACCCGCGGCCATGAGAGCACCATGCTGCCCCCGTTCCAAGTCTCTCCCAGCCGCGGCTCCTTCCACTGCAGTTCACCGCCACCATCCAGCGGCGTCGACCGGGACCCGAGATAGTCGCCCGGGTAGACGAGCACCGACTGCAGATGGTCGAGGAACTCGTCGGGCATCCCCAGCACGATCAGCCCGGCCTGTCCTGCGATCGACACGCGAACCTCGTCATCGATTTCCATGCCGCGGCAACCCTCGAACCGCTTCTCGGCGACGAACACTGCAACCCATTCCCTGAGCTGTCGTCGCTCGTCGTCCGCGAGCCACTGCATCTGCCGCACATTTCGCCGGAGAATCTCGTCCCAGACCGATGGCCACGGCCGATCTCGTATCGAGCGGCGTCTTCGGGACCGCAGCCAGCCGAACATGGCGACAACCGTGGGTGAACGCCCACCCGGCCCCCGTGGAGTCCGATGCTAGGGCTTCAAGGGCAACGGCATCCGCCGGAAAAACAGGTCCAACGCCAGGATGAGGCAACCGGTCGACACCGCGATGAACGACAAGAGCAACATCGCCGTGTAAACGTTCATCGGTGGACGCGGGGCAACTGGCTTCGAGTCGTCGGCCATGGCATTCAGAGTGGTTCGGAGCCTACTGGCAGGCTCTGGTCTGGAATCAAGCCCTGCAAATCTGACCCTTCAGGATCAAACCCATGGAACATCAAGCTTTCAGTCGGGTGGTGACCTTGTCGCCCCGCTGGACGATGCCGCGGGCATATTCCCTGACGAGCACGGCGACAGCACGGTCGGGCTTCACGCTCTTCACGATCGCGCGGCCAAGATACTCGTCGTTGCGATAGACCTCGATCTGGTGTCCGGTCTGAAGTCCGTCGTCAAAGCCCAGCGACACCTCGATGGAGTCTTCCGCGACTGCCATGACCACACCGTTCATCGTCGGCACGCGGTCCTTCGGCAGGCTGTCGAGGGACAGGCCGTTCTGCTTGAGCAGCAGACGGGCCTGGGCGACCTGCTTCTCGAGTTGCGACTTCCGCTCGTTGGCGATCTCGAGGAACGACTCTTTCTCGTGCAACTGCCCGGCAATCTCCGCGGCCCGCGTCACCTGCATGTCGACCTTTTGCTGCTTTTCTCGCACCTCGGCCTGCAGTTTGGCGACGTCCTCACGGGCCCGGGTGAGGTCAGCCTCGACCGTCGCCAAGTCTGCGATCTTCTTCTGCATTTCCGTCAGTTTGTCATCGCGCGCATCTTTGAGCGTCTTGAGTTCCTTGTCTTTTTCGATGAGCGCCTGCTGGAACTTGGCGATCACCTGATCGCGGGCGGCCTCCGACGTGGCTACGTTCGCCGTGAGCCGCGTGATTTCCTGGTTGAGGCTGGCCTCCTCGGCCTTCAGCTTTTCCAGGTCCTCCTGCTTTTTCTTGGCCACTTCCTGCCAATTGACGTGCGACGAATAGATGGCGACGGCGAAGCTCATGAGCATGAGGCTCATGACAAACACACCGAACACAAAAATCTTGCCGAGGACGTTTTTCATGGCAAAGCACTGCGCTCGTGAAGTGGCTGGAGTGTCGGGCGGCTGGACACCGCTACCCGCCCGCTTGTTTCAGCCTACGGCTTGATCGGCACGCGGGTCAACGAGTCTGCAACCTCCCTGTTCCGGACCAACCCGACAGCAGCGCGACCGCTGCAACCGCCACGCACGCCCCCAACGGCAGACTCCCCCAGGAGAGCCACGGGCTTGGGCGTCCATCGGGAAAGACGCGAACCCGGAGGGTGCCGGTGGCCCGTCTGGGCCCCCGGGCGAGGAGCCGCCCCGTCCCGTCAATCGATGCGGAAAACCCCGTATTCGCCGCAATGACCAGCGGTGTCCGCACCTCGACCGCCCGAAAAATCGCTGACACGAGATGCATGTCGAGTTCGCTCGACCCCCAAAACCAACCGTCGTTGGTGAGGTTGACGATGACGTCTGGCCGGCCACCTTGGCGGTCGAGGACGAGCACCATCGACCGCACCGCCTCCGGCAGGGCCGTCTCGTAGCAGATGTTCACCGCCGCCCGCGTGCCGGCGAGCGTCACCGCCACCGGCTCGGTCCCGGCCGTCAAGCCTGCCGAGAGCGGCGTGAGCTGGTAGAGCCAGGGGAACCGCTCGGCGAACGGGATGTATTCGCCGAACATTACCGGATGCTGTTTGCTGTAACAGGCCAGGGCAACGCCTTCGGCATCGAGAAACAGTCCGCAGTTGTAGTTCTTCACGCCCGAGGCCGCGTGCGGCGTGACCACCTGCCTGTCGAGGCCAACCAGCCAGTGGGTGCCATACCGCCGCGCGAAGGCGGACAGCAGCGTGAGCCGTTCCTGCTCGAGGATCTGGCGACAGGCCGCCTGCCGGTCGGCGACCGACCCTTTCGTATCGCGGCCGGCAAGTGTCTGCTCGACGACGCTCTCAGGCAGCAACTCGTGAGGATCGATTTCGAGCAGTCCCCATCGCCACATCGTCTCCGGCCAGACAATGAGGTCCGGCCGCGATGTCCCGGGGGCGTCGGCAGCCGATGCTCCATCGATACCCAGCGCAGCCGTCGTCAGCTCGTCATAGTGTCGCGCCACGTCGCCGGCAGCGGCAGGATCGTGCTTGAGTTCGGTGTCGATCGAGCCCTGCACCAGCAGCACATCGAGGCCCGCACCCTCTTGCCGTGGCTCGCCATCGATCCGCCAGCGACCGTAGCCGACGGCTGCGACCAGCACGGCAGCGGCGACCAGGCTCGACACCATCGCCTTGCGGCTGCGTTCCGGTGACACCACGGCCGTGACGACTCCGGCCAGTCCGGCAGCCACGGCCATGACCACGCCCCCTACGCCCACGGCCCCAAGGCAATCGGCCAACTGGAGAAGCGTGAGCCAACGCCACTGCGTGTGGCCAAGCGAGGCAAACGTAAAGCCTCCCAAGAGCGAACCACGGAGGTGTTCGCATGCCATCCACGCCAGCGGCGCGGCCACCACCAGCGGCCACCCCCAGCCATGCACCAGCCGGCGGGCGATCGCGACGAAGAGGGGCAGATAGCAGGCCAGGTATGCCGACAACGCCACCCAGCCGATCGACGTCGCCGGGTGAGGCAGCCGCAGCCAGTGAATCGCGGCCAGCCAGTGGCAGAAGCCGCCCACCCACAGGCTTCGCCAGGGGTGCACTGCCGATATCCGACCGGCCTGCACGATCGCCAGCCACGGCAGCGGTGCCAGCCAGGCGAGCATCCAGGCATCCGCTGGCGGCTGCACGAGAAACATCGTGACGGCACCGACGATCGCCAGGCCCAGCAGGCGGCGGTCGTCGAGCGATCCATGGAGGACGTCTTCCATGGCGGTCGAAACCGGGAGAAAACGGCCCTGCCACGTCCTGCCGGTCGGCCGGTGCGTCATGGAATGGCCTCGAATTCGGCGATCACCGTGCCGGCCGCGACGACCTCGTCCTCGTCCACGCACTGCGTCACCAGTCGGCCCGTCACGGGCGACTCGAGGTCGATGGTGGCGCCGCCGGCGAGCAGTTCTACGACTCGATCGCCTTCCAGCACATCGGCCCCTTCGCGCACCAGCCACAACGACACTCGTACCGGCACTCCCATCATGCCGCACTCAGGCACCGCCAGCGGCTCGCGTCGAGGATGGGCTTCCGTCTGCATTCCTCGCTCCATCCACTCTTTCACGGCACATGCCTACCGGAGTCCGCGCAGCCATTCCAGGACCACGCCGCCCACGACCTCGAGCGATTCCGCCGCGCACTGTCGGGGCGTGTCCTGCGTCGTGTGCCAGTGCGGATAATCGAAATCGATGATATCGCAGGTGGGAATACGTCCGATCATCCGCAACGGCACGTGATCGTCCTCGACGGAATATTTGGGCCGGGGTACGAACTGCCTTGCGTT
>JBIIMX010000280.1:0-4746 GCA_044337765.1 Pirellulales bacterium
GCCCCGAAGCAGTAGGCAAACCACTTGACGTTGTCGGTGCGAATGCCGGCAAGCCGTGCGGCCTGCTCGTTCCCTCCCAGGGCGTGGAGGTGCCTGCCGAGCACCGTCCGGGTGAGGATGAGCCAGGTGACGATCGCGAGGATTCCGAACACTGCCATGGGAATCCAGACGTTGTCACGGACCGTCTTGAAGAACGGATCCGAGACGTTGATCAGCGCGCTCTTCGTCGGCGTGAGGGCGGCGGTGCTGCTCTCGCACAGGGCCCGCGCGAAGCTCCGTAGGCCCACCAGCGTTGCCAGCGTGGCGATGAAGGGAGGCAGACGCACGGCGGTGATCAGCCATGCATGAAGGGTTCCCACGAGAAATCCAACCAGCAGGCTCGCCATGCAGCCGATCGCCACGGCCACGGGGCCGACCGGCTTGAAACCCATCATCTGGGCCGGGGCGAGCGCGAGCATCGTCGTCGCGCAGATGGTTCCCGAGAGGGCGATCATCGAGCCGGCCGAGAGGTCGATCCCGCCGGCGATGATCACCACCGTCGCGCCCAACGCGAAGATGCCGAGCAGGGCCGTGTTGCGGGCGATGTCGCGGAGGCTCTCCAGCGGTCGGAACCAGTAGCTGTGGTTGGCGTCCACGAGGGCCGTCAGCACGATGGCCAGCAGGATGGCAAGCACAAGCGCCCATTCGCCCGGGCGAAGAAGGGCCGACGGCTTGGCAGCGGCATCCTGTTGTGGCATGGGGTGGCTCCGGCTGATGGTGCTCCGGGAAGCGGCTTCAGGAACTCGACAGGCCGTACTTCGCCAGCCACTGGCGGAACACCGGTAGCGGCATCACCTCGACGTTCTTCGAGTCGGGCGTGTCGACACCCGGAGGCGGTGTTTCGCCGGGAACGATCAGCCGCAGTCCCGTCGTGTAGATGTCGCCATCCGGCTCGCCGAGCCGCGGAAACATCTCCTTGACGGTCGCCTCGTCGCCCGCGTGCATGGCACGCAACAGGCGAACCGCCTGAATGCCCATCTCGAACGGATTTTGAACCACCATCGCATCGATCCGGCCATCGGCCATGTGGTTCAATGCCGATGCCTGTGCGTCGAAGGTGACGATCGTGAGCCGATCGCGAACGCCGCGTTCCTGGGCCACCTCCGCGATCGCCGGGGCGTTGTAGGCCCAGATGCCGACGAGCGCCACCAGATCGGGATGGTTCACGAGGGCCGTTCGGACATTGTCGCGGGCTTTGGAGAGATCCATCTCGTCGCTCATGCGATCGGCCTCGCGGAAGCCGTCGCCGACGGTCTCCTTGAAGCCATTCATCCGCGCCCGCGCGTTGTCGTTGTCGGTGAAGCCCGCGAACTGCACGTAGCCGCCCGAGGTCTTGCCTCGGCCCGAGAGAAGCGAGCGGGCAGTGGTGCCGAGCAGCCGGCCACCCACGACGTTGTCGGTTCCGATGTAAAAAGCTCGTGCGTCACGGAAGGTTTCGCGATTCACGTCGCCGTCGACCGTGATCACCTTCACCCCCTTCGAGGCAAGGCTCTTCATTTCCTCCACGATGGCGGCATTCTCGGCCTGGATGACGGAAATGGCCACGCCGGCGACGTCGGACTGGCTGCCGAGTTGCCTCAGCTTTTCAATCTGCCCTTGCGCGGTGCCGTTATTTTTTTCCATCACGACGCGAAGCCCCTCCGACGCGATGCCGGACTGCTTTGCCCCCTCGATCAGGCCGGCGTTGCAGGCATCCCAGAAGGGGTCGTCGCCGTTGGTGATGAAGATCAGCCGCTTGGGACCGGCCGATCCGCTGCCGGCGCGCTCTCCCGACGCGTCGGCCGCGGTCGTCTTGGGCGTGGTGGCGGCACGTTGCTCGGAGCAACCGGCGATGGCGAGGCAGCCGCACAGTCCAAGCAGGAGGGTCGCCGCGTAGGCGCGGCGGGGAAGGGGCACTGTTCGGTTTTGCATGATCCTGTTCCCGTGTTTGTCCCGTGGTTCTCTCAGTAGCGTAGACCATTCTTTCGCACATGCACCAGCGGCGCCTGATCTGGCCCGGTGCCGGCAGTCTGAACGCGGGCCAGAATGATCACATGCTCGCCCATCTGTCCGCCACTTCCGCCGACCTGCGTCACGGCCTGGCACTCGAGCCAGGCGGTCGCGTCGGCGATCACGGCCGTGCCAGACGGACTGCGATCGACGTTCAATCCGGCGAAGGGGTCCTCGCCCGGCGCCGCAGGCTTGCCGAAGCGGGCCACGAGCGGCCGCTGCGATTCGCCGAGCACGTTGATGACGAATGGTGTGCACTGGTCGATCGCCGACAGCAGATCACGCGATGCCCCGACAGCGATCGTGATCAAAGGCGGCGAGAAGCCACCCTGCATGACCCAACTGGCGAGCATGGCCCGGTCCGTCGCGGTGGCATCCGCGTCGCTGCCGCGCCAGGTCACCACGAACAGGCCGCTGGGAATGCGTCCGATCGCCGCACCGATGGCATCGGAAGGTTCATTCTGGGAGGTTGGCTGTGGCTGCGTCATGGTGGTCGTGGTGAGAAAGAGCGGTGGTTGGGAGGTTCGGAAATTCGCAGGATTGCCTCGGTTCCCCCGGTGACACACCGTCCTCGGTGGTTGCCGGTCGATGCCCTCGGAAACGATTCCTTCGCTGGTGGAACGGGCTTCGCGAAGCCGATCAATCTGTGGCGGTCATCCGACCGTCCGTAGAGTGTTGCAGCGGTGTCCATGATCCGCAACCCGTGGCGGGTTGTCTGGTTGAACGCCGTTCGTTGCTCGTTTCCGCCGATGGTGTTCATGCTGGCTTCTTCCCCACCCACGACCAGAGTGCCTGCGTGCCGTTCGGCGGCCGATGGCAGGTCGCGCCGTCGTGTGGCCGGGTTGGTGTCGGTGGTGGCAGCCACGGTGCTGATCGGGCTGACGGCTGGGCCGGTCACGCGGGCGAGCGACCTGGTCTGGACGGACGCACGAGCAGAGTCCCCCGACAGCAGTCCGCTCCCAGCGCCGCTGTTGGAGTCGGACCCGATCGCCGAACCGCGCAGCCAGCCCCCGCTGCAGATGCTGCCGCCCACGCAGCCGGGCGGGCCGGTGGTGCTCGACATGCCCTATGAGGCCGCGCCCTGCTGCCCGGATGAATGCCTCTTGCCCGGCGGCGGATTCCCCGAGGGATTCGACGACCTGTGGGCGGCGCGGCCCTGGTTCTGGCAGATCATGCCCAACAATCTCATCTACACGAGCTACCTTGCCGGGCCAAAGGAGTCGCGGATGGGCACCGTGGTCTACCGTGACACGGCGAGGGATCCCTTGAATCCCAGCATCGCCAACGGCACGCTGTGGGACGCCACGCTCGGCGGGCGTGCCTCGATTCTCCGGTACGGCTCCGACCCCGTGCTGCATCCGCAGGGCTTCGAGGTGCAGATCGAGGGCGCGGCTTTTGTCCGGCTCGATCCGCAGGATGACCGAGACTTTCGCAGCGGCGACTACCGCTTCGGCGTGCCTGTGGTCTATGGCATCGGCCGCTGGCAGACCAAGCTGGCCTACTACCACAACAGCGCGCACCTCGGAGACGAGGCGATGCTCAAGTACCCGGACTTCCCGCGGATCAACTACGTGCGCGACTGCATCGTCTGGGGCAATTCCTACTATCTCTTCGACTGGCTGCGGCTTTACGGGGAGGTGGGATATGCCTTCTTCAATGCAGGCGGCTCGGAACCATGGGAATTTCAATACGGCACGGAACTGATCCAGGCCCGGCCCACCGGCATTCGCGGCGCGCCGTTTCTTGCCATCAACGGCATTTCCCGGCAGGAACTCGACTGGGGCGGGAATGTCTGCGTCCAGGCTGGCTGGGCATGGCGAGGCCGTCGCAGCGAGAAGCTGTTTCGTATCGGCTTTGAATATCTGTACGGTTCCGATCCGCAGTTTGAGTTCGCTTTCTACAACCAGAACCGCTACGGCGTCGGCATGTGGTATGACTTTTAGCCATGCCCCTGCTCACGATCGAAACCACCTGCGACGAGACCGCCGCTGCCATCATCACGCGTGACCGCAGCGTGCTGTCGAGTGTCGTCGCCAGCCAGGAATCGCTGCACGCGCGGTGGCGGGGCGTCGTGCCTGAACTGGCCTCTCGTGCCCACGTCGAACGGATCATCCCCGTGATCGACGAGGCTGTCGTGCGGGCCGGACTCTCCCGTGCCGACCTCGTGGCCGTGGCCGTCGCCGTCAGGCCGGGGCTCGTCGGCTCGCTGCTGGTGGGCCTGTCGGCTGGCAAGGCGATCGCAGCCGCGCTCGACATTCCCATCGTCGGCTACGACCACGTTGCGGCCCACCTCTACGCCTGCCGGCTCGCACATGGCGAGCGGATGCGTTACCCGTGCGTCGGACTGGTCGCCAGCGGGGGCCATACGTCGCTGTTTCTCGTGCATGGGCCCACGCAGCTTGAGCGACTCGGTGGCACGATCGACGACGCGGCCGGCGAAGCCTTCGACAAGGCGGCGGCCGTGCTGGGCCTCGGCTATCCGGGTGGACCGCAGATCGAGGCGGCCGCGGTGGGTGGCAATCCGCGGGCCCATCGCCTGCCGCGACCGCTGGCGAACGACCACGACCGGATCGACCTCAGCTTCAGCGGCCTGAAGACCGCGCTCCGCTACCTGGTGCGGCCCCCCGGATCACCCGCCGATACGCCCGCCCCGCACGGTGCGGCGCTCGCTGACCTTGCCGCCTCGTTTCAACAGGCCGCGGTCGATTCGATCCTGGC
>JBIIMX010000282.1:0-4739 GCA_044337765.1 Pirellulales bacterium
GCCGGCCCGCGGCGTTGCCTTCGGAAGGCGCGCCGCGGTCGCGTGTTGCCCATGGGCGACATCCTGAGTCGCCCGGCTCGCTGGGTAAAAATGCCGAAAACCGGCGTTTTTCCGGTGAAAAGCCAGGAAAAAGCCCGCGGCTTGTTTTTTTCAAGCCGCGGCGCGGAACGTGCAACCCAGATCGGGAGCGTTGTCATCCCCCCGGACCCGAAGTCCGGAAGAGCAATAAGGAACTCCCATGCGCCGTGCCGGTCCCCACCCGTCGAAGCCCTTGCCGAAGTCGCCGCTGAAGCCCCTGTTCCCGCGATCCTCGTTTTCGCGACCGGCCGCTGCCAAAACGCCCGCTGGTCTGCGCCAGCGGAAGTCGACGGCCCGCATCGACGACCCCGTCCGGCTCTACCTCCTGCAGATGGGTGGCAATCCACTGCTCACCCGGGCCACGGAAGTCTCGAGCGCCCGGCAAATCGAGCAATGGCGGCGGAAGTTTCGCCACACGATGCTGGCCAACGATTTCATCCTCTCAGGCGCCGTGAACCTGCTGGAACGGGTGCGGGCCGGAACGATCCGCCTCGACCGCACGATCGAGGTGGCGGTGACCAACACGAAGGAAAAGGCACGTATCCTGAAGCGGCTCGGCCCCAATCTCGCCACCCTCCGGCTGATCGAGCAGGAAAAGTCGCGGCTGTTCCGCATCGCCATGTCGCGGAACGTGCCGCTGGAACGCCGCAAGGCTGCCTGGCGGCGGCTCGTGCGGCAGCGGAACAAGGCGGTGCGACTCGTCGAGGAAATGCACCTGCGGATCCAGCGTCTGACGCCACTCCTGAAGCAGCTGCGGGCGATCGGCGATCGGCTTGGCGAGGTGCGAGGGCAGCTCGAGGAGCCGGCCAGTGCCGTCACGAACCGGGAGTCGCTCCAGCTCGAGCATCGTCGGCTGCTGCTCTCCACGCGGGAGAGCCGGCGGACGCTGTCGCGGCGGCTCATCAGGCTCGACGACCTGCAGCAGCGGTATGACGCTGCCAAACGGGATCTTGCCGCCGGCAACCTCCGGCTGGTCGTCTCGATTGCCAAGCGGTATCGCCATCGTGGGCTCTCCTTTTTGGATCTCATCCAGGAGGGCAACTCCGGGCTGATGCGGGCCGTCGACAAGTTCGAGCATGCCAGGGGCTTCAAGTTCTCGACGTATGCCACGTGGTGGATCCGGCAGGCGATCACCCGTGCGATTGCCGATCAGAGCCGCACGATCCGTGTGCCAGTGCACATGGTCGATACGATGACAAAGCTCCGCAATGCCTCGCGGCTCTTTGTCCAGCGGCACGGCCGCGAGCCGAACATCGAGGAAATGGCAGAGATAACGGGCCTGTCGGTCGAGGAAGCGCACTGCATCTGGCGGATGTCCAGGCAGCCCGTTTCGCTCGACCAGCCCCTCGGCGAGAGTGAAGATGGCGCCGTCGGGGAGTTTGTCAGCGACCACCGAAGCGATGATCCACTGCAGGAGATCAACCAACAGTCCCTCAAATCGGTGCTTGGCCGGGCGCTCGACGGCCTCTCCTACCGCGAGCGGGAGATCATCCGCCTGCGTTTTGGACTTGTCGACGGCTACAGCTACACGCTCGAAGAGGTGGGTACGCTCTTCGACGTGACACGGGAACGTGTCCGCCAGATCGAGGCCAAGGCAGTGGAGAAGCTCCGCGAGCCGGGATTACATGCCAAACTCTCGGGGTTTATCGACGAACGCGCCTTCGCAGGCCTGCTCGCGTCTCCGCCGGCCCGTAGCCGGAGTCTGGCCACGCCCCGTTCGGAAAGGTGCGTGGTCGAAGCCGAGGACGCGCCGCAGTTGGAGGCGTCGATGTCGTGACTCTGGCAACGGGGCCGCGGGCTGATCAGGTCGACTTGGCCTCGTCGAGGGCCTGCTGGAGCTTGGCCTTCGGCTGCACGCCCATGAACTGCTGCACGAGCCTGCCGCCCTGAAAGATCATGATCGTCGGGATGCTCGCCACGTTGTAGGTCATTGCCAGCTGGTTGTTCTCGTCGACGTTCACCTTTCCCACGCGGAAAGAACCGGCGTTCTCCGCGGAGAGTTCCTCGATCGTCGGGCCGATCATCCGGCACGGTCCGCACCACGGGGCCCAGAAATCGACCAGTACGGGCACCGGTGAGTCGAGAACTTCCCGCTGAAAGTTGTCGTCGGTGAATACAAGTGCGTTGCCCATGGCGGTTGGCTCCTTTTTTTCAACGGGGAATTGTCTCAGAATCGTGAACGTGCGACGTTGTCGAGCCGCGAAGTATAGCAGGCACCCATGCACAATCACCACCATTCGCTCCGCCATTCCATCCATTTGGGGACCGCCTGGGAGCCGCCCGCACCGGCGGAGGCGGAAGGCCGCCTGATCTGGACGCGACGATTCGGCCGTCCCGGCGGCCTCGAGACGGGCGATCGGGTGCTGTTGGTCGTCGCGAAACCGGCGTGCGCGGTCGAGTTGGTCGTCAATGCCGTTGACCTTCCTCCGCTGACGGTCGGCGTGGACCGCTGGGCGCAGGACATCACCCCCCTTCTCCGCGACCGGAATGAGCTGCGCGTCACGGCGGACGCCGGCGTGGGAACCGGTGCGTGCGATGAGCGGAGTGGCCGGTGCCCGCTGCCGTCGGTCATCGGTGTGGTGTCGCTCGAGATCGTGGCGGCCGCGGGTGTCGTCATGCGTGTCGCCGACGCTTGAACGGCTCGTATCGCTTGACACCGTTGGGCTGCGACAGCTACGAACACGCTTCAGTGTTCGCCTGACAGGCGGGCACGGGCAACGCAGCAGCCAATTTCAAAGAGGTGTTTTGATGTCGGTCATTCGTGTCGGAAGCAATGGCAACTATGCCGAGGGTTGGGACGGGGTCTTTGGGAACGCCAAGGCGGGCAAGAGCAAGGCGGGCAAGAGCAAGGCCGCCGGAAAGAAGACCGCAAAGAAGGCGACGAAGCCCGTTGCGACAAAGACAGCCGCTGTCATGAAGAAGGCAGTTGCCGTTACGAAGAAGAAAGTTGCCAAGAAAAAGGGCGGCAAGAAGCGTTAGCTCAGCCGGTCGATGCCCCCAACTCGCGGGCGCGGGCGGCGGCGGTGACCACGGCGTCGATGAGGGCGCCGCGGACGCCCCGCTGCTCGAGCACGGCCAGCCCCGCGATCGTCGTGCCTCCGGGGCTGGAAACACGATCCTTGATCTGCGCGGGATGTTCGCCCGTTTCGTCGAGCAACGCCGCCGTGCCGGAGAGCGTCTCGGTCGCCAGCGCGAGCGCAAGGCTGCGTGGCAGGCCCGCCTTCACTCCGCCGTCGGCCAATGCCTCGACGAGCAGGGCCACGAATCCAGGTCCCGAGCCTGAGAGCCCGGTGACGGCATCCATCAGCGATTCGTCCGCCTCATGTACGCGGCCCACCGCAGCCAGGAGTTCCAGCACGCGTCCCAGATCGGCCGCAGGTACGTCCGGCGTGCGACAGACCACCGACACGCCGCGTCCGACCAGGCAGGGGGTGTTGGGCATCACGCGGACGATACGACGGGTACCCGTGACTTCAGTCAGGTTGCGCAGCGTGAGTCCGGCCACGATGGAGACGACCACCGCATCGGGGCTGAGGGCCGCGGCAAACTCCCGGCAGGCCGCTGCCGCCTGCTGCGGCTTCACGGCGAGAAAGACGATTCTCGCTGCGGTTGCCGCTGCGGCACCGCCGTCTGCAAAGCGGATTCCCGGCACCCGGGCCGCCAGGCGTTCCCGCGCGGCGGGCACGGGATCATGCACGGTGATGTCGGATGGCTGCAGGAGCCCCGCCCGGCAGAACCCCTCCGCCAGTGCAAGCGCCATCTGTCCGCCGCCGATCATGGCGACACTCCTTGCGGGCGATGGGGGTGACCCCGAGGCGTCAGTGGCATGGCTCATGGCTGTATCGTTCATCGCTTTATGGTTCATGGCTGCGTCGCTCCTTCCGAGGGGACTGCAACAGGTTCGAGGGCGGCGTCGATCGCAGCGGCGTCGATTGTGCTCACCCATAGCTGGCTGGCGGCGGCCCGGCCTCCACTATCGCCGCCACGGCTGGCCGTCCACATGAGCAGCGTGCCGTCGGGCGAAAAGGCCGGCAGCACATCGGCCCCCTCGTGGTCGGTGATTCGCAGTGGAGGGCCGCTGCGGAAGCCCGTCCGCTCCGCCGTTGTGGTGCCATCCGCCGTATGCCGTGCAATCCAAAGATCGTAGTTGGGCCGCTTCGTCGGGTCGGAATGATCGGCGCCGGTCCAGATCAGCCACGGCTTCGTGGGATGCCAGTACGGTGCCCACCGCACCCCCTGCCCGCTCGTGATCGCGATATCGTCCGAGCCGTCAGCCCTCATGACATGAATCTGCAACTGTTCTTTCTCGAGCCGGTCGGTCCTATAGGCGATGAAGCGACCGTCTGGTGAGAAGAACGGACCGCCGTCGTAGCCAGGCTGGTTGGTCAGTTGGCGGACGTTGCTGCCGTCGGCGTCCATGCGGTAGATGTCGGGGTCGCCGTCCCGATCGCTCACGAAAAGAATCGTGCCGCCGTCCGGCGAGTAGGAACACTCGGCATCGTAGCCGGGCTCATGCGTGAGCTGTACGAGCCCGCTTGCCTCGCCGGCAGCCGGCTGGAGGCGGGTCACGAAGATGTCGGTGTGCGGATCGAAGTCCCACTGGTAGCGGCGACGACGGCCTGTCTTCCGGTCCTCCTCTGCCTGTGCCCGGGCGGCAGACT
>JBIIMX010000281.1:0-4739 GCA_044337765.1 Pirellulales bacterium
TGATCGTGCCGATGCCCGGTGCCCCACCGGTCGTGGCAGGCCCTGCCATTCGGCCGCGGTGGCGGGCAATCCTTCAGGCCGTGCCACAGGCCGTGCCCGGCGTGGCGGGAGTGGCGGGCGTGCCCGGTTTGGCTGGCGGACCAAGCGCAATCAGTGCATCCGGCGCCGCCCCTGCCCCCAGTCTGGCAGGCCGTCAGCCGACCGCGCCCAAGCCAGCAGCCCAGCCTCCGGCGGCGACCGCATCCAACGCACCAACCACTGCGAAGCCTTCGCCCTCGGCCACCTTACCGGAGCAGATTCCGACCCCACGTGCGATGGCGGGGCAAGCTCCCGCCGGTCAGCCGACCGTGGCGGGGGCAGCGGTGGCCTCGACGGAGCCGGTGGCCTTCACGCCAGCCTGGTACACCAAGCATCCTGAGGCATGGCGGCCAGCGGAATCGTCGGCCGATTTGTGGAAGACTGCCGATGCCGACACCGTCATCGCCTGGATCGGGCAGCCGGTCAGTGCGGCCGGAGGTCAGGCTGACAATCCCGGCCCTGTGTCGGCTGCGGGCGGCGACGCTGTCGCTGCCGACGGCCTGCGGAGTGTGCTCGTGCTGCCGGCGGGCCACCAGAATGGGATCGGTCCGACTGATTCAGACTGGCTGCCGCTCGGCGTGTTTGCCGTCGTGCCGCCGGGCACGGAGGCGAGCGACCAGTCACACGACTACCAGCAGCTGGCCGTCGACCGGCAGGGAATGCTCAAGGGCAACTTCTACGACATGCTTTCCGGCACGATCCAGCCAATCGCTGGCAGAGTCGATCGTACCACGCTCGTTGCATCGTGGACCGTGGGCGTGAATGGCAGCCGGTTCACCACGCCGACGAGTGCATTCACAGGGCAGTCGCGGACCGTCAGCGTTGCGACCGGCGGCCAGATGCGGGATCTGGAACTGATGCCGGTTCAAAAGCCCTAGTGTGACACGAAGTGGCTCGGCATGAAGAAGACGATCCTGCTCGATCAGGCGACAACTCCCGACGGCAGGCCGATGACACTCCATGAACACGATGGCGTCTTCATGATCCGGATCGACGGTGTGGAGTTGATGTCCACCCGGCAGCACCATTCCGAGGAAAGACTCGCCGAACTGGCGTGCGCCCATGTGGGCACGACGTCTTCCGGTGCGCAGGTGCTGATCGGCGGCCTGGGGCTCGGCTTCACCTTGCGGGCCGCCCTGGCAAACCTCGGCCCCGACTCCAAGGTGGTCGTCGTCGAACTCATGCCGGCGGTGATTCGCTGGAACCAGACGCCTGCTTACAGGCTCGGCGCGGATGCCATGGACGATCCGCGTGTGGAAGTCGTCGCCGGCGACGTGGCCGACGTGCTGACTGACGTGCTGAAGAAGACCCGCAGCAGATTCGACGCGATCATCCTCGACGTGGACAACGGGGCGAGTGGCTTGACCGCGGCGGCGAACAGCCGACTCTACTCCGCCTCAGGGCTGGCGATGATCCGATCGGCGCTCAAGCCCGACGGCTGTCTGGCGGTCTGGTCGGCCGATCCCGATCCGGCTTTCGTCGAGCGGATGGGGCAGGGCGGATTTGCCGTCACGGTGGAGCGGGCCCGCTCCCACGCCACCGGCGGCAGTTGGAACTTTTTGTTCATTGGAAGGATCGGTCGGCAACGGTGAGAGTCCGAAAGACGTTAGACTCGTGGCGAACGGGCATAGTCCCAGGAAGCGGTTTGGAAACGAGCGGGGTTTGCCGTGAAACGGGCAGCAATGCGAGTCGCGGTCTGGTGCGGTCTGGCGATCGCGGCTGGCGTGTCGATGCACACGGTCGTGCGGGCGGCTGATGGTTCGCCGCAGAGTGTCGCCGAGGCCGTGACGATCGCGACCGAACTTGCCCACGCGTCCGGAACGAGCGGGCAGGGGCCGCTGGCAGCCCAGGCCGATCGAATCGCGGCCATACCCGCTGAGTGGATCGTGCCCTGCCTCGGGGCGTTTGTAAATGCCACGCCAGCCGGAGGGAACTGGCTCCGTAGCGGCATTGAGCGGGCGGTCGATCAGGCGGGTGACTCTCTGACGGCCGACGCACTGTCGGTCGTCGTAGTCGATCCGAAGCGGCCGGCTCGGGTCCGGACCCTGGCATTCGGCTGGCTCAAGGACCGCGCGGCGTCCCGAGCCGCGGGCTTGCTCGACGGAATGCTCGACGACCCGGCACCCGAACTCCGTCGCCAGGCGATCGACAAGAAACTGGCGGCAGCGGCGACTGCCGATGAAGTGGCGCAGAAAGCCGCGCATCGCACCTGCCTGGCCGCTGCCCGAGACATCGATCAGATCGAAAGCATTGCCGGCTGGCTGAACGAGCATGGCGAGATGGTGAATGTCGCCGACGTGCTCGGTTTCGTGCGCAACTGGCGGGTGAGCGAAGCGTATGAAAACACGACGGGCCGCGGCTTTGCGAAGGCCTTTCCGCCGGAGGCCGCGCTGCCTGCGCGGCCGGAGACGGGCGGCTGGAAGGCCGTCTCGTCGGCCGACAAACACGGCGCCATCGATCTCAACGCCGCTGTCGAAACGAAGAAGGGCGTGCTCGCCTATGCCGTCGCCGACGTCATGATGCCTCGTGGCGGGCCGGCAGAGGTGAGGATTGGCAGCCCGTGTGCCGTGACCGTGTGGGTGAATGGCAAGCAGGTCATGTCCCACGAGATCTACCATGCCTCGGAGGCGATCGACCAATATGTGGAAGTGGCTGAGTTTCGCGAGGGCCAGAACACGGTGCTCGTCAAATGCTGCCAGAACGAACAGACCGAGCCGTGGGCCGTGGACTGGAAGTTTCAGCTGCGGATCTGCGACGCTGTCGGTTCGCCGCTGGCAACGCAGCCCGCACATGAGAAGGGGCCTCAATGATCATGACGATGCGACGACTGTTTATGGTGGTGAGCGTGATGCTCTGGTGTGTCGCTGCCGTGGCGGCGGACTGGCCAGAGTTTCTCGGGCCCCGCGGCCGTGGCGCGGCGCCGGACCAGACGATTCGCACCCGCTGGAGCGAAGCGGAAGGCATTGCGTGGAAGGTCGATCTGCCGGGCAGGGGGGCGTCGAGCCCGATCGTGGTGGGGGATCTCGTCGTGGTCACCGCATCGAGCGGCGTCAGGCAGGATCAGCTCCACATGCTTGCGTTCGACAAGGCGAGCGGTCGCACCGTCTGGCACCGTCGGTTCTGGGCCACCGGCCGCACGCTTGCCCATCCCACGAGCGCCGTCGCGGCCGGCACGCCCGCCAGTGACGGAAAACGGATCATCGCGCTCTATTCGTCATGCGATCTCTTCGCCGTCGATCTCGCCGGCCGGCTGCTCTGGCAGCGGAACCTCGCGGTCGAGCATCCGCGGAGTGGCAACGACGTGGGCATGGGATCGAGCCCGCGGATCATCGGTGGCACGGCGGTCGTGCAGATCGACTGCCAGGGCGATGCCTTCGCGCTTGGGGTGGACGCTGCGACCGGCGAAGACCGCTGGATCGTGCCGCGGGATAAGGTTGCCAGTTGGTCATCGCCCCTCGCTTTGACGACGCCCGAACACGGAGCATGCGTCCTCCTGCAGGGCCCGCGTGGATTGGACCTGCACACGGCGGCCGACGGAAAGAAGGTCTGGTCCTGGAAGGCCGCCTGCGCCGCCATTTCGACGGTTGCCGAATCCGGATCGATGCTGCACGTGCCAGGTGATGGCATTGTCGCGGTGGCGCCCATGACAGATGCCGCCAAGCCGGCGTGGACATCGACGAAGCTTTCCTGCGGCATGGCCAGCCCGCTCGTGTGGGGTGATTCGATCGCCTGCATCAACCGGGCCGGGGTGCTCTGTATCGGTGATTCGGCAGACGGTCGACTGCGTGGACAGATTCGCCTCGCGGGCTCGTTCTGGGCCAGTCCGATCCTGGCAGCCGCGACCATCATCGCCGTCAACAAGGAGGGAAAGGCGTTTCTCATCTCGACCGACGGCGAGCCGAAGATTGTGGCCGAGAACGAACTGCCGGGCACATTCACGGCCACGCCCGCGGTGGCCGATGGAAGTGTGTATCTTCGGAGCGAGACAACGCTCTGGAAGGTGGCGGCGCCTTAGGCCTCAGGCAGTGCCGCTCGGGGGACACGGAACAGGCCGCGATAGAGAGAGCGGGAAGAACGTACTGGTTGGAGGTGCGACGATGAGTGATGGAGCGAGTGGCGATGTGTCGGGATTGACCGCGCAGTTGGCCTCGAACGATCCCGATCAGCGAACGCTCGCGGCAGAAGCGCTGGCCAGAGCCGGTGAGGGGGCCGCGTCGGCGGCGGTGCCGCTCGTCACAGCCTGCGGGGATGCTGATGAACGCGTTCGCGAGTCGGCCGTGGCGGCGCTCGAGGATCTCGGGCCGCCGCCGGACGAATCGATCGCTCCCCTGACCAAGCTTGTCAGTGCGTCCGATCCGCTTACGGCGTATTGGGCGACTACGCTTCTCGGGAGATCCGGGCAGGCTGCGGCGGCTGCGACATCGGTGCTGGCGGCATGCGTCGATTCGTCGGCTGATCTTTCGGTGCGGCAGCGGGCTGCCTGGGCGCTTGGAAAGATCGGTCCTACGGCCGCTTTGGCCCGGGCAGCGCTTGGAAGGGCGGCAGCGCAGGGGGACGAGCGGCTGGCTCGTCTTGCCAGAGAGGCCCTCGAGTCGATCGGCTCGTAGGTTGATCGAACCATAACTCGAACGAATCGGCCCTGTGGCAACCGATAAGGAAGC
>JBIIMX010000283.1:0-4731 GCA_044337765.1 Pirellulales bacterium
TATTCGTCCTGGACTGCCAAACGCACCGATTCGCAGTCAGCATTCAGCCGCAGCAATCAGCATGCAGATGGAAATCCCGAATGATCCGGCCGCCGTGACTCCGGCTGGCGCTGGCCAGGAGCCGCACATGCTCATCGACGACCTGCGACGGGAATCGTCGCGGCTGGGATTCTCGCGGCTGGGCATCGCCCCCGCCGGGCCGCCCCCGCGGCAGGATCTCGTGCGTCGCTGGCTCGACGCGGGGCATGCGGGCGTGCTGCGGGAATGGTTCGAGCGACAGGAGCCACTGCGGTCCGATCCGGCGAACCTTCTCCCCGGTGTGCGAAGCGTGATCATGCTGGCCACCGACCACGCGATCGCCGCCGCTGCCAGCGGGGCTGACAGCGGGAGAGACAGTGAGGCGGAAAGTCAGGCCGGGGATGGCAGGGGACGTGTGGCCAGATATGCCTGGGGCGATGACTATCACGATCTGCTCCGCAGCCGGGTAAACATGTTGGGGGCGTGGCTGAAAGACCGTGCGCCAGGCTGCCGCACCCGCGGCGTCGTCGATTCGGCACCGCTGGCCGAGAGGGAATTCGCCTGGCTCGCCGGACTCGGCTGGTTCGGCAAGAACACGATGCTGATCGACCCGCGTGCGGGCAGTTTCTTTTTTCTGACGGCGCTGCTGACCGATCTGGAGCTGCCGGCCGATACGGCTCTGGAGGTGGACCACTGTGGCACCTGCACCGCCTGTCTCGATGCCTGCCCGACGAACGCCTTCGTCGAGCCTCGTGTGCTCGACGCCAGCCGCTGCATCAGCGCTTTGACGATCGAGGATCGCGGGCCGATCGCCGCCGATCTTCGTCCTGCCATGCAGGATTTGATTTTTGGCTGCGATATCTGCCAGGAAGTCTGTCCCTGGAACCGTCATGCACCTGGATCGACAGAGCCGACGTTCCAGCCACGCGACGGCCTGCCGTCACCGTCACTCGCCGAACTCCTGCAGCTCGATGCCGCGGCGTTTCGGCAACGCTTCAACGGCTCGCCGCTGCGGCGGGCCAAGCGCCGTGGCCTCCTGCGCTCGGCGGCGATCGGCCTGGGGAATAGGCCGCATGTGCCGTCGTTCGATGCGCTGGCTGCGGCGCTGGCCGACGAGGAGCCGGTGGTTCGTGGGGCGGCGGCCTGGGCTTTGGGGAGATGGCTACGTGCCGGAGTCGTGGCCGACAGGTGCCGCGCGGCGCTCGTCGAGCGGCTGGCTGTCGAGGAGGACGTGGGCGTCCGCGGGGAGATCGAGCAGGCACTTGCCTGACCCGTCGCGCCACGCATCCTGGATGCGGGTTAGCACTCGGTCGTTTCGTCGATATCGTCGCCGGGGTCGCGGCCTGGGCCGTCCTCGGCATAAAACCGGGCGAGCACCTCGGGCCAGTTGGCATTCACCCTCACGCCGACGAACGCATCGCGGACCGGCAGATACTCGGGGTGCAGCCGGGCATACTTGATCGCGAACTTCCGCATCAGCCGGCCGGCCAGTTCCGCACCGTGAAGTTCCTCGGCCAACTCGAAGTGTTCGCGGAGCACGGCGGCCTGTTCGTGGATCGAGGGCGGCGGCAGTGGTGGCTCGCCTGCCAGCAGCGAGAGCGTCTGCCGGAAGATCCACGGGTTGCCGATGGCACCCCGCGCGATGCTCACGCCATCGACGCCGGTCTGCCGGAGCATGGCCACACAGGCCGCGGCAGAGAAGAGGTCCCCCGAGCCGATCACCGTGCGGCTGCCCGCATGCCGCTTGGCGGCGGCGAGAAACTCCCAGTTGCTCGGGCCGACATATTTCTGCTGCACGGTCCGGCCGTGGACCGTGATCGCAGCAACGCCCCGGGCGAACGCGCCGTCGAAGATCGTCCAGAACCTGTCGGCACTTTCCGCCGAGTCGTCGATGCCGCGGCGCATCTTGAGCGTGACGGGCACCTCGGGCGGCACGGCGTCGCGGACCCGCGACACGATCTCGAGCGCCGTCTCCGGCACGCTGAGCAGATAGCCGCCGCGGCAGCGGCCGAGCACCTTCTTCACCGGGCAGCCAAAGTTGATGTCGATGACGTCAAAGCCCTCCGCCACGAGCCTGCGGGCGGCGGGGGGGAAGTCGTCGGGGTTCGAGCCCATGAGTTGGCCACCGACCGGATGCTCCTCGGGCGCTACGGCGATGCGGGCGAGGTTGCGCTTGTTGTGTCCCACTTCATTGACGAACCGGTCGAGGAGCACCTCGCCGAGCGAGTATGCGGCGCCGTGCCGCCGGGCGAGCACCCGCATCGCACGGTCGCTGTAGCCCGAGAGCGCAGCCTGCACCAAGGGGGAGGCGAGCGCGATCCCGCCGATCGACAGTGCCGGGGGTTGAAATGAAGCCGGCATGACGCCCGTCATCGTGCCGTCGTCATGGCTGGCTGTCGTCATGTCAGCACGGGGCAGGTGTCGAACCAGGTTCGCCCCTGGGCCGCCATCCATTCGACGCTTGCCATGGGCCCCCAGTCACCGGCGTTGTAGGGGGCGATCGGGGGCATGTCGACCGAGCTCCAGGCCCGCACGAATGGATCGATGATCTCCCAGGACTTCTCCACTTCGTCGGCGCGGGCAAAGAGGCTGGCGTCGCCCGTCATCACGTCGAGCAGCAGCGGTTCGTAGGCCTCAGGCAGCCGGCCCATGAACTGGCGGGAGTAGCTGAATTCGAGATCGGTCAGCCGCAGCTTCATGCCGTCGCCCGGGACCTTGGTATGGAAGTGGAGTTGGATGCCTTCGGCGGGCTGGATCTGGATCACGAGCCGGTTGCCCTCGCGGACGCTCGCGTGCTTGCCTTCTGCAAAGAGTTCCAGCGGCGGCTGCCGGAAGGCGATCACGATCTGCGTGGTGCGGCAGCTCATCACCTTGCCACTGCGCAGGTAGAACGGCACGCCCTGCCACCGCCAGTTGTCGACCTCGAGACGGATCGCTCCGAACGTCGCGGTCTGGCTGTTCGGCGGCACGCCAGGTTCGTCGAGATAGCCGCGATACTGCCCACGAATTCCCGCCGCTGCCACCTCGCCGAGGTCCAGCGGCCGGATCGCCTCCAGCACCTTCACCTTTTCGTTGCGGACGGCGCTCGCGTTGAACCGCACCGGCGCCTCCATGGCGGTCACCATGAGCAGTTGCAACAGGTGGTTTTGGAACATGTCGCGGAGCACGCCAGCGGTGTCGTAGTAGCCGCCGCGGCGGCCGACCGCCACCTCCTCGGCCACGGTGATCTGCACGTGGTCGATGTAGCGGCGGTTCCAGACCGGCTCGAAGATCGTGTTGGCGAATCGCAGTGCCAGAATGTTTTGCACCGACTCCTTGCCGAGGTAGTGATCGATGCGAAACACCTGGCTCTCGTGGAACACTCTGTGCAGATGCTCGTTGAGTGCCCGGGCCGTGGTGAGGTCGGTGCCGAACGGCTTTTCCACGACGATGCGGCGGGGGCCGTGCGCCTCGTCGGCCATGCCTTGGCTGCCGAGCGCGGCGACGACGGGCTCGTAAAATTGCGGCGCCGTGGCGAGGTAATAGACCCGCGTCGTTTCCTCGCCCCCTTCGAGAGACTGCAGCCGGTTGGCCAAGCCCTGGAAATCCTCAGACCGACCAATGTCGCCAGGCTGGTAGTGGATGGACGCGGCGAAGTCCTGCCAGGAGGTCTCGTCGAGCGGCGCGCCCTCGGCATGTTTGGCGGTTGACTCGCGGAGCGTCGTCCGCCACGCGTCGTCGCTCATCGGAGTCCGCGAGAAGCCGACGATTCGCGTCCCGGCCGGCAGCAGGCCGTTTCGCTTCAGATTGTAGAGCGCGGGGACGAGCTTCCGGCTGGTGAGGTCGCCGGAAGCGCCGAAGATCACGATCGAGTGGGACATGCCTAGAGCCTCATGCCGGTGAAGCCGCCGTCGACGTAGAGATCGGTGCCTGTAATGAAGCTCCCGGCCACAGGGGCGCAGAGCAGGATCGCGGCGCCGACGAGTTCCTCCGGATTGCCGAAGCGGTTCATCGGCGTCTGGCTCATGATCGAGGCGGTGCGTTCCGGTGAGAGGATCTTGCGGTTCTGCTCGGCGGGGAAAAAGCCGGGGCAGAGCACGTTGACTCGGACGCCCTTGGGCGCGAGTTCTCGGGCCACATTTCGCGTGTAGTTGACGACCGCAGCCTTCGAGGCGGAGTAGGCGAACACCTTCGAGAGCGGCTTGTCAGCGGAGACGCTGCCGATATTCAGGATCGCCCCGCCGCCCAGACCTGCCATGTGGCCGCCAAAGATCTGGCAGCCGAGGTGGGTGCTCTTGAGATTCGTGTCGAGCACCTTCGCAAAGTCGTCGTCGCTGATGTCGAAATAAGGCACCGATGAATTCACGCCGGCGCAGTTGACGAGGATGTCGGCCCGGCCACGTGCATGGATCACCGTCTCCAACAGCGACGACACGCTGTCGCGATCGACGGCATCGACCGAGACGAAGGAGCCGTTGCCACCGGCTGCGCGAATCGCGTCGACTCGGGCCTCGCCGCGGTCGGCGCCCCGGCCCGCTACGACCACAAACGCTCCCGCCCTCGCGAGGCCCTCGGCCAAAGCTCCGCCGAGCACGCCGGTGCCGCCGACGACAACGGCCGTGCGGCCCGAGAGACCGAACAGTTTGTCGAGAAAGGAGTCAGCCATGGAGAGCGTCCTCGGGTGGTTTGCGCGGCTCAGTTCACCGGTCGGCGAAGCTCGAGCCATTCGGTGTG
>JBIIMX010000284.1:0-4729 GCA_044337765.1 Pirellulales bacterium
ACCGCGGGCATACGCGTGGCCATCGGCACCGACAGCCGGGCGTCGAACCCCGATCTTTCGGTCTTGGCAGAGTGCCGAACGCTCGTCGAGGGTGGCGTGTGCAGCCCGGCGGAGTCGCTTGCGATGGCGACTTTGGATGGGGCTTGGGCGCTGGCCTTCGAACGTCGCTGTGGCAGTCTGGCCCGTGGCCGCGTTGCCGACCTCGCCATCCTGCGGCCAACAGCCCGGTACGACGATCCCTATGAGGGCGTACTCGATCCCGCCACACACATGGTCACAACGCTCCGCCGCGGCAAAGTCATCGCGGGTCGACTCGCATAACGGGTTCGAGCGGGCGGCAGTCGCCCTCGTGGTCGTGAAGGACCGGCGAGATCCTGCAGGCGGCGAGTTCGAATCGTGATGGCGACAGGCCGCAATGAGCCGGAAAACCCCCGCCAAAAGCCCTTTGCGAACATCCTCTCAAGAGGGGTGTGGGTCGTGTTTCTGGCGTTCTTGTGCAAATAAGTTGCATGAGTATCACGGTTGCTGTAGGGTGGGGTGGCTGGTCATTTTGAACCATTCAGCCAGTGCACTGCCGTGAGTTTTTATGCAGACTTTTCTGCCATCAAGGAAGGAGAATACGCCATCCTTGCGGCCCCTATATGGTTTCACGCTTGTCGAATTGCTCGTCGTGATCGCCATCATCGGCACGCTGATTGCGCTCTTGCTGCCGGCCGTTCAAGCCGCTCGCACCGCCGGACGTCGCACCGCATGTGCCAACAATGTCCGTCAGATCGGCCTGGCAACGCTCAACTTTGCTGACGCGCACAGGGGCCGCTGGCCGGAGACGACACATACCGTCGAAGCCGATCCCCAGACCGGGCTCTTCGTGCGAGCCTGGATCTATACGCTCGCACCCTTTATCGAGAGCGTCGATGCCCTCCGTATCTGCCCAGATGACCCTCTCGGCCCCGATCGGCTTAAGAATCGTTTCACAAGCTTCACTCTCAACGGCTGGATGTCCTCGGAAGCCAGTCCCTCGTTCGACAATCTCCGCAAGATCAACGAAACGAAGCGATCGATCCTGGCCTTTGAGCTATCCGAGAGGCAGGGCCTCGACGAATACGCCGATCACGTGCACTCATTCAACTGGTTTAGCACGTCGCGAAAAGAGAACGACACTGTCTATGCGGCCGTCAGTGCCGAAGTTGCCGTTGCGCGGCATGCGATGACAGCGCACTACGTCTATTGCGACGGCCATGTCGAAAACATCGCAGACTCAGACATTCGTCGGCTGTGCTCTGCCCCCTGGGAGACGCCCGAATTCTCGCGACCGCGGTAGGAATCGCCCGTTTCATTGCACTTTTGTCCCTGTCAGTTCCAAGAGGAGTATCACGTATGTTTCGATCATCACGCTTCGCAACCTCGCGCCGTGCCCTCGCTTCACGGAAGCCTGCCCTGGCGGGTGAACGTCTGGAAAACCGTTCAATGCTCGCCGCCGATGATCACGGCGATGATCACGGCGATGATCACGGACACTCAGCAGACGTCCATGTCCATATCGAGGACAATGCGCTCGTGACTGAACACACCGCCTTCGGATGGGATTTCGAGGACGAGGGGGGCGGGTTCGTGGCGGACATCGGCTTCGATGCCGACGATCAACCGGAGGGCACAAGCCTGCGTCTCGTTCCCAAGACGAATCTCCTCTTTTGGAATGGCCTCGGATCGACGCCGACATTCTCGGTCGTGAGCGGTAGCACGCAGCTTCAATTGGAGGGATACGCCGGTTCGCGGATGGACGTGAGCCGGGGCAGTGCGCTCGGTGGATTTGTCACGATCGGAGCCGAGGATCAGGGTGTCGTGCATGAGCATGTCGCCGCCAGCATCGGCAGTGCTCCGAGGGGCGTGTATGCGTTCTATGCTTCCATCGAGTCGACCGCCAGCGATCCGCTCGCGCCGACAAAGCCGATCGCATTCGTTTTGAATCGTGGCGCCTCCGAGGCTGTCCATGATCGGGCGATTGAGGCACTGGAGGACCGCCCCATCATCGTCAGCGCATCCTGCACGACGCCGAACGGCACGTACAAGGCGGGGCAGACGATCGACGTGGCGGTGACCTTTTCCGATGACATCATCATCCGCGGCAAGCCGCAGATCATCTTGGACGTCGGCGGCAAGGGACGACTTGCCACCTACCACAGCCACAATGCGGAGACGCGGACGTCAACGTTCCGCTACACGATCGCACGGCAGGATCCCGTTGATGCGGATGGCATCGGTATTGGCAGGGCGCTCCGCTTCGTGCCGGGCAGTTCGATCCGAGCGGTCGATGGGGGGGCCCCGGTCCTGTCGGTGCTTCCGCAGATCGACGGTTCGGGAGTCAGGATTGACACGACATTGCCGAGGAGCACCGGCATCGTCTCGGCTGTGGCCGCTGGCAACTACACCGTCGGTCAGGTGCTCGAGTTCCGCGTCAATTTCTCCAAGCCGGTCGTGGTGACCGGGAGCCCGCGGCTTGAATTCGTGACCAACGCGAACGTGCGGTTCGCGGGTAATCCGGAATACGTTTCGGGCAGCAACTCGTCGCAACTCACATTCCGGTACACGGTCCAGGCGGGAGACGTCGCCCGCAATGGAGTCACGCTCCGGCGGGCCTTCGGCCTGATCGGCGCGACGGTACAGGACTCCCTTCAAAACCCTGCCCAGTTCGGCGTGGGGCGCGTGACGTTCGGCACTCTCCGTGTGCGGCCGCCGGCCCCGGCCTGATGGGCTCTGATTCAAACCTGAAGAGGGTACGATCGCTGGCCAGCCGCCGCCTCGAGGGTGTTCGCCGGTCGGCGGTCAGCAGCCTCACAACAGGAACGCCATCGTGAGATCATCGGCCGAGGATCATCCAGTACTTCGAAGCAACCGATCGAGCAGGACGCGGGGGCCGCTGCGCCGCCGCCAACCTGCCGATCGGCTGTCGTTCGAGCGATGTGAGTCTCGGCTCGCTCTTGCCATCGACGCCGATGTCTGGGTGCAGTCGGGCACGGTCATGACCGGAGGGTTTGATCACGACAGGGAGGGAATGCCTGGCGCGACGGTTCCCTACCAGCAGGTATTCGCAGTCCAGTTCGGAGAAGACCCACAGCAGCCTTTTCGTGCGTCCGACCCCGGATTCAACTCGGCGGCTGTTCTTCCCGCATCGTACAGGCTGACTGTATCCATCGAGTCCGGGCTTCAGTTTTGGGACGGCTCCGGTGCACCGACGTTCTCCGCGGTGGCGGGAGGCGTGGAGTTGAATCTCCGCAATAAACTGGCCAACTGGAATCACCGTATTGGTGCTTCGGTGACTCCCTCCGCTGCTCTCGTCATCCAGACAGTTCCAGCCAATCGGCAGGTTCACCGGCACATCGACACCACCATCGGGATCGGTGGGAGCGGTGAGACCTTCGCAACACCCGGATCGACGGGTGGGATCTACGTGTTCTCAGCGCGGTTGGGCCTGGACCCGGGCACGAGCGGCCAGCCGCAGATCGCTTCATCGCTGCCGCTGTACTACGTCTACAGCGTCGACGCCTCACAGACAGCGAGAACCGCGGCGCGAGACTATTTTCGGGACATGGCAATCGGCACGGCGGCCATAGCTCTCGTGGCGGACAATGGCGTCAGTGCGACCGATGGAATCACGACGGACGGCCGGATGAGCGTCAGCGGTGTCAATCCCCGTGCATCGAAAGAAGTCAGCATCAATGGTGGCTCGACATGGACGCCGCTTGCCCCCAGCAATTCCTTCGTAGCCCCGCCTGGGACCTATGCGGCTGGCGGTCTCAGGGTTCGCCAAACCATCGTCGATCACCACGGCACGCGTTCGACCGTGGGGGCGAACGCATCTGCCGTGACCGTGCTGTCAAGCGACACCACTCCTCCGACCGTCGCGATTACGTCGAGTCGCGCTACGCTCCCAAACGATGAGACTGCCACGATCACCTTCACCCTCAGCGAGCCTGTCATCGGGTTTACGGCGGACGACGTGGCCGTGTCAGGCGGATCGCTGACGGGTTTCGGGGGCTCTGGCACCACCTATAACGCCATTTTTACGCCCGGTTCGAATGCCGTCACGCAGGGTTCGATCGCAATCGCACAAGGAAGCTTCGTCGACAACGGCGGTAATCTGAACAACGCTGCCTCGCTATCGATTCCGATTCTGCAGCCGCCGAAAGTTGTAACGATATCGAGCAGTTCATCGCCTGAAAATGTGGTGCTTGGGACACTTGTGGGGAGGTTTTCCTCGAGCCCTTCTGCCCCGGCGGATGTCTTTACGTACTCCCTTGTCTCCGGTGCGGGGTCTGCAGACAACGCATCCTTCACGATCAGCGGCAGCCAGTTGCAGGCTGCGACCAGTTTCGACTTTGAGACGAAGAACTCCTACTCCATCCGCGTCCGATCGACCGACCAGGGTGGGCTCTTCTCGGAGAAGGTATTCAGCGTTTCCGTCACCGACGTCAACGAATCTCCTGCCGACATCTCTCTTTCCTCGTCGAGCGTCGCCGAGAACGCAGCTGTTGGGACCACCGTAGGCAGTTTCTCCACAGCCGATGTCGATGCAGGCGGCACCTTTGCGTACTCGCTTGTCTCAGGCGAGGGCTCCGCCGACAACGCATCCTTCACGATCAATGGCAGTCAGTTGAAGGCCAACGCCAGTTTCAACTTCGAGACGAAGAACACCTACTCCATCCGCGTTCGATCGACCGACCAGGGCGGA
>JBIIMX010000285.1:0-4693 GCA_044337765.1 Pirellulales bacterium
AAATCAGACTGACCGCCTTCCTTGGCGTCTTTTTCATCGGCCTGCTGTCTCGCATCGAAAGGCTCAGTCGCAGCGGCGGCCGCAGCAGCCGGCGGCGCAGCCGTCGCAGCAGCCGTCGCAGTATTTAGTGCGACGGCGGGCGGCTCTGCGGCCTCGTCCTCCCGATGACCGACTGCTTTCGTCTGGGCGACCCGGGGTGACTTTGGTGGCGACTGGCGATTGATCGGGATCCGGACAGCGACCCCGCATTTCGAGCACTTGCCCCGATGACCGGCCATCTCGGCATCCACGACGAGGCGGTGGCCATTTTCACACCGAAAGACGATCTTCGGGGCCGGTGCTGCCGAAGCCGGAATTGCCGCGGGCTCGGCTGGCTCGGCTGAAGGCGGAGCGACTGACGTCGGCTCGGCTGGCGTCGGCTCCGCACTGGCCGCCTCGAGCATCGTCCAATCGATCTTCGCTTTGTCGTCTGCCATATCGCTGGCGGCCTTCCTCGAAGCACTCAGAGAGGACCCAAACCTTCCGCCTTCAGTCTAGCCTGCCGGTCGGTGGCTTGACGGGGGCGGTCCGCCCTCTGACACTGCCGCGTGCGGTGTTCGTGGTCCGGGTCGCCGGCTCGCGGAATATGCCACCTTTTTCGCTTCGGATCGAGTCCATGGCCATTCAAGTCATCTGCCCCGGCTGCCGGTCCACGTTCACCGTCAGTGACAAATTTGCCGGTCGTACCGGTCCATGTCCGAAATGCAAGAAGCCGATCACCGTTCCCAGCGATGCTGTGAAAGAGGTGAAAATCCACGGGCCGGAGGAGGAGGCACGCCTGCCCGGCCGGGCCCCCACGACGCCGATCGTTTTCGTGGAGCAGCCGATCCCCAAGGCTGTCTACGCGGCTGTGGTTGTCGGAGCCGTCGTGGCAATGATCCTGGCATTCGCGGCCCGGTTTGTCTGGGGCAATGGGCAGACGCCCCTCTGGCTGCTGGCAAGCACGGCCGGGCTCGTGGCCATGCCGTGCGCCTGGATCGGATACGAGATCGTTCGTGACAGGGATCTGGCACCCTACCGTGGCCGGTCGCTCGTGATCCGTACGGCCATCTGCGGGGCAGTCTATGCCCTGCTCTGGGCCGTCAGGGGATTCCTGCCGCCGGACCTCACCAGCGACATGTGGCCCTGGGTCTACCTGGCGCCCCCCTTCATGGTGGCGGGCGCCCTGGCGGCGTTGGCCACACTCGATCTCGACTGGGGCACCGGTGTTGCCCACTATTCGCTCTATGTCATGTTCACCGCACTGCTGCGATGGCTGGCCGGTTTCATGCCGGTCTGACGTCCCCATGTCGGTCTGACGCCCTCATGCCGTGGAGCCGATCATGCCGCTCAAAGACCTACCTGAACTCGTGGCACTCGAATCCCACGCGGAGGGCGTGAGGATCCCCCCCGGAGTCACGGTGCCGCTGACAGCCCGCGTGCGGGCGCTCCTCGACACGGCTGAGATGAGGCGGCTGGCCCGGGTCAGCCAGCTTGGGCTTGTTGCACTGGTCTACCCAGGTGCCGTTCATTCGCGGCTCGAACACTCGCTGGGTGTCTACCGTCGGGCACTCGAATGTCTCGCCCGTCTGAAACATGACCCACGGTTTGTCGCGGTAGTCGACGAGGCCGATGCTGCGGCGTTGGTGGTGGCAGCGCTCGTGCACGACGTCGGCCACTGGCCCTTTTGCCATCCGATCGAGGACGTCGGCCTCGCCCGGTTCCCCACGCACGAGTCGCTCGTGCACGGCATTGTTTCGAATGGCGATCCCGCGGCCGTTCTCGTGGAATCGTGGGGCCTCGATCCTTCCCGCATCGCCGCCCTCATCACAGGCACGGCCGATGATCCGGCCGGCCGCATCCTGCACTCTCTGCTGTCTGGACCGATCGATGTCGACAAGATGGACTACCTCGGCCGCGACAGCCTCCACGCCGGGGTGCCTTATGGCCGCCATTTCGACGAGGAGCGGCTGCTCTCCAGCCTCTGCCTCGACGAAGATGGAACGACGCTCGCCATCACCGACAAGGGCCGCACGGCGGCGGAAATGCTGGTCTTCGCCCGGTATGTGATGTTCAGCGAGGTCTATTGGCATCACGCCGTTCGGTCTGCCACCGCGATGCTACAACGGGCCGTCTGGATCCTCCGCGACGCGATCAACCCCGCGCAGTTCGTCAGGCTCGACGAGCAGGGGTTTATCGATGCCCTCGGGCACATTGCTCCCGGCAGTGCCGCCGCTCCGCTCGTGGACGGACTCTTCGGCAGCCGTCGCCGCCTCTTCAAACGCGTGGCCTCCTACGATGCGTTACGAAACCCGGCCATTCACGCCGGCCTCGCGGGCCGCACCTACCCAGACAAGGTGGCGATCGCCGGTCGACTTGCTGCCGCCGTTTCCCGGCGGTCCGGCATCGACATTGGAGTCGACGACCTGCTCATCGACGCGCCACCGGCCGAACGCGAGGTCGAGTTTCGGCTCACCGTCCGCGAGCCCCACGAAGGCGGTTTTCGCTGGCGACGGTTCGAGGATCTCTCCCCGGTAGTCCGCAGCCTCGCGCACGAGCAGTTTGACGACCTCGTCAAACGCGTGCGTCTCTTTGCGCCGGCGGCTCTTGCCTCAGCATTTTCGGGCTGCCCTGGCCTCGAGGAACTGATCCTCGAGGCCATCGGACAGCAGCACGAAAACGAATCCTGAAAACCGTCTCGTACGGCGACTATTTGCCGCCGGGCAGTTTGCCTTCCTTGATCAGCGCACCGAAGGTCGGCGAGTCGGCCTTGGCGGCATCGCTCGGCAGAGCCGCCACCTCTTCCAGGGTCTTTTTGATCTTTTCGACGTTCTTGGCGTCTTCCTTCT
The DNA here is from genome assembly GCA_044337765.1 of Pirellulales bacterium. GTDB lineage: Bacteria > Planctomycetota > Planctomycetia > Pirellulales > UBA1268 > CAMCQY01. Next base: position 2,868 of record JBIIMX010000285.1, read on the forward strand.
TATCGAGTCGATCGGCAAGGGCGTTGCCGTAGGCGTTTCGCTCTTTCTTGCTGGTTCCGGCGTGGCAGACGTTGCACTTAGCCGTCTCGACCTCGGCGGCAAGAGCCTTTTCCGCAGGGTCGGCGCTGTCGGGCTTCACGTACATCGCCTTGAACTCGTCGAAAAACTGCTTGATCGCAAAGGCCTCGCGGGCCGAGCTGCCACAAGCCAACGCAACGGTCGCTCCGACGACCAAGGCATACCTGCTGTTCCTGCTGCAAGACATCGCTGCTCTCCATGGTGAGTTCTTTCGCCAGGACGTTCCCACCAAGGATCGTCCCGAAGAACCGACTGCGATACTAGACAGATCCTGTCAGTCGCCGTCAAGGAATTATACCCCCGAGTTATGCCGTGAGCCTGGTCCCGCGTAGGCACCTTCCGCCCGGCTAGTCCTCCCCCGGCCAGCCATCGATCCGAGGCACGTTGTTCATGGGCTGCGGCTGGGACGCAAAGTCGATGTCAAACCTTTCCGCCGCCCCGTCAATCCGCCGCAATACCCCACTTCCTTCGTAGCGGCTGGCGGCGTCGATCCACTCGATCGCAGGGCGATAGGCCTCCGGATCACCAATGCCGGACTGTTCCAGCACAGCCCGGCCATCGGGCACGAGAAACCGGCACCCTTTTGCAAACGCCTGCAGCCTTGGGGCAAGAGGCAGGGCGGGCGAATCGAGCAGGCAGGCGAAACCGTCACGGCAGGCGAAGAGACCGTCGTCGAGGGTCATCCGGACGGCCGTACCGCCGCCATGGCTCCGCGGGGAGCCGTTCGCGATCAGGAATCGCCCCGGCGTCACCACCCGTCCCCCCGTCCAGAACAGGTCGATATGACCGCCCCCCTTGGACTCGAGAAATGCCGCCCCGCCCCCAAACCGCGTGTCATTCGCGTGGATTTCCTGCCGATCGTTTGCAGCCTGTTCCGACCGCACGCACACACCGGCGGCAGCGACTTCGGCGGGCATGACGAACGTCACCCGCTCGCAGGCGAGGGTCGCCGATCCACGCAGACAGACCAACGCCTGCCGCCCGACTCCGACGGGCATATAGGCCGAGCGAATCGTAAGATCTTGGAGTTCCAGCGATCCCGACACGACCGTGCACCAGCCGCCGTCCCTCTGCGCGGCCCCTGCCTCGCCACATCGCAGCACCGGCTGGATTCCTTCGGCGGCGCGTATGGTAAGACGCTTCCCGTCTACGGTGAAAGGTCCGTCGTCCCTCGGCTCCGTGCAGCTGATCTCGATCACGTCGCCGTCCGATGCCTGCCGCACCGCTTCGCCGACCGTACCGCAGTCGTCATCCACCGACGGCACCTCGACGACTCGCCAGATTCGGGACATTGGCGTCGCGGCCGCTGTCTGGTTCACCGCCAGTTCGAGGCCACCCCCTGTCTCGACTTCCGCTGAACGCAGCCCAGCCGACACCGGTCCGGGGAGTCTCCGCTGCTCGGTGCCGATCGTCCGCAGCCAAAGGCCGCCGACCACGCCGACGAGGCCCAGCAGAGGCAACAGCCAGGCAAGATGCACTGGCGCGGCGGGACTGGCAGCGGGCTCGACGGCCCCCGCTCCTGCAGGCCGAGGTGAGGCCAGCTCGATACCGAGTTCATCAGCCATGGCCGTCAGGTCGGCCACGAGCTCAGCAGGCCGCTGGTAGCGATCCTTGGGGGCCTTCTCCATCAGCCGACCAAGGATCTGGGCAAACCGCCGCGGCACGTCTGGCCGCAGCGACTCGATCGCCGGTGGAGGATCCTGCTGATGCTGCAGCAGTTTCTGCACCATCGTGCCGCTGGCGAACGG
>JBIIMX010000025.1:0-17166 GCA_044337765.1 Pirellulales bacterium
CTGGGCATCAGCAAAGACCTGGGCTTTACCGCGGCCGATCGCAGCGAGAACCTCCGTCGGAGCGTCGAAGTGGCGCGGCTCTTCAACGACGCCGGCATGCTCTGCATCGGCGCCTTCGTGGCGCCCGACGAAGCTGTCCGGCGGAAGGCGGCCGAGCGTGTCGGCACCGACCGGTTTTTCGTCGTACATCTCTCGGCACCGGTCGAAGTCTGCCGGCAGCGGGACTCAGACGGGCACTATCGGCTGGCCGATCAGGGTGAACTGGCCAATTTCCCCGGCGTTTCCGCTCCCTACGAGACGCCCACCGATCCCGACCTCGTGCTGCCGACGCATGAATGGCCAGTTGGCCGCTGCGTGGACGCCGTCGTGCAACTCCTCGAATCCCGCGGCGTGATCTGATGCCCGCCCTGATCGGCATCCTCACTGTCTCCGACCGGGCCAGCCGGGGCGAGTACGAGGACGAGGGCGGACCCGCCATCCGTGGCTACCTCGCCGAGGTGCTGGCGTCGCCCTGGGAACCACGCGAGCGGGTCGTGTCCGACGACGTCGATGCGATCGCCACGGCGATCCGCGACCTCGCGGCGACAGGCTGCTGCCTCGTCGTCACCACAGGCGGAACCGGCCCCGCGCCCCGCGACGTCACACCCGAGGCTACCGAGCGGGTTTGCACGAAAATGCTGCCCGGCTTCGGCGAACGGATGCGGCAGGTGTCCCTGCAATACGTGCCCACGGCGATCCTCTCGCGGCAGACGGCGGGCGTCTGTGGCGGGGCCTTGGTCGTCAACCTGCCGGGCCGTCCCAAGAGCATCCGCGAGTGCCTCGACGCCGTGTTTCCCGCGATCCCCTACTGCGTCGACCTGATCCACACCGACAACCCGACCCCGCCGCGACTGGAAACGCATTCGGAGCGACTCGTGGCCTTCCGCCCGAAGACGTGACAGCGGGATCGTTCCGGAAGAAAATCGGGGACGGGAGCGAATTTCGCCGGTTTCGTAACCGCTCCCACGCTCACTGATATCGAAATTCGCTCCCGTCCCCGATTTTCCATCACGCCAGCTTCCGAGCGATCTGCGGCGCGAAGTAGGTGAGGATGCAATCCGCGCCAGCCCGCTTGATCACCAGCAAGCTTTCGAGCGCCGCCTTCTCCCCGTCAATCCATCCGTTGGCGGCCGCTGCCTGGATCATCGCATACTCGCCGCTGACCTGGTAGGCGACGGTCGGTACTCCGAACGTCTGCTTCACTCGATGGATGATGTCGAGCGAGACCAGCGCCGGCTTCACCATGACCATGTCGGCTCCCTCGGCGAGATCGAGAGCCACCTCGCGAATCGCCTCGTCGGCGTTTGCAGGGTCCATCTGGTAGGTCTTCTTGTCGGCCGCGCCCAGTGCCGCCGCGCTGCCGACGGCATCGCGAAAAGGCCCGTAGAAGGCGGAGGCATACTTTGCCGCGTAGGAGAGGATGCAGACGTCTTGCCTGCCCGACCCGTCGAGTGCCCGGCGAATCGCCCCCACCCGGCCGTCCATCATGTCTGACGGGGCCACGATCCCGCAGCCCGACTCGGCGAGCACCACTGCCTGCCGGCAGAGCACCTCGACCGTCTCGTCGTTGAGAATCCGCCCGTCCCGCAGCAGGCCGTCGTGGCCGTGACTGGTATAAGGATCGAGGGCAACGTCGCAGATGACGCCCACCGCGTCGCCGAGTTGTCTCCGAATCGCCCGCACGGTGCGGCAGACAAGATTTTCGGGATCGGTCGCATGGGTGGCATCGTCCGACTTGTGCCGGGGATCCACGACCGGAAACAGCGCGACGGCAGGGATGCCCAGTTGCCGGGCCTCGTCGGCCGCCTTGATGACACCGTCGATCGAGAGCCGCTCCACGCCCGGCAGGCTCGGCACGGGCAGGCTCGCCTCGTGGTCGTGCACGAAGAGCGGCCAGATGAGATCCGCCGGCGACAGAACGGTTTCGGCCACCATGCTCCGCAGCCATGGATGCTGCCGATTCCGGCGGAGACGGGTCGCGGGAAATGCTGCGGACGCTGTCATCGACGCGATCCCTCTCTGCTCATCGGTCATGCCGATCATCGATCAGCACGGCCGACTCGAGTTCCATTCCGACGCCGCCCGACTCACCCATCAGGGTCGCCACGGCACACGATTCGTCGGTCTCCCAGACCGCCACTTTGCGGGTAACGACGCCCAGGTCGCCGAGCACGCCAGGGGCCACGACCTCCAGCAGGTAACGGGCCATGTTCTCGGCGGTCGGGTTGTATGGCATCACGAAATACTTCGTGGGCTCGACCATGCGGATGGCAGCCAAGGCATTGGCGTCCTCCTCGAAGATCAGGAACGCGTGGTCCCAATTGGCGTCGAGCCAGGAGAGCATCCGCTGCTTGATCAGGGAAAAGTCGACGATCCGGCCAACGATGTCGACCTCGACCCCGCCGCCCGCAGCCACCACCTCGATGTCGACCCGGTAGTTGTGGCCGTGGAAGAAGGCACACTTGCTCTCATGGCGATACAGACGGTGACCCGCACAGAATTTAAGTTGCCTGATCAATGAGAGTTGCGTGACGGCAGGATCGTGCATGGCGCGACTCCGGGAAGCGGTCGGAAGATTAGGATCAGCCGCGGACCGGCTCAGGGGCAAACGTCTCCACCCTGATCGGCTGGATGTCGAACTTGGGATTCTGACCGAGAAAACGGCACGGATTGTTGTGGAACACCTCGATCGCCTCCTGCAGCGAGTGGCCGCGGCGGCGGTATTCGAGGATGCACTCCTGCAACGTAAAGGGATCGCTCGGCCCCCAGTCGGCCGAGGAGTTCACCAGGATCCGGTCGGTGCCATACTTTTCCAGCATGTCGACGGCCCGCTTCGGCGAGCACTTGGTGATGGGGTAGAGCGTGAAGCCGACCCAGTAGCCGGCGTCGAGGCAGGGGCGGATCGTCTGCTCCTCGACATGGTCGATCCAGATCCGCTCCCGGGCGACGTTCATCCCGGCGAGCACCTCCAGCACCCGTTTCGTACCATGAGCCTTGTCAGCCAGATGCGGCGTATGGATGAGGACGAGTTGGCCGTGCTTCATCGCCATATCGACATGGGCCTCGAGCGAATCGCACTCGTTTTTCGTCGACTTGTGCAGGCCCGTCTCGCCGACACCGAGCACCGTGGGCTTCGCGAAAAACTCGGGGAAGTGCTTGAGCACCTCGCGGGTGAGCGTGGGGTTTTCCGCTTCCTTGGGATTGACCGCGACCCACGAGAAGTGGCGGATGCCATACTGCGCCGCGCGGGTGGGCTCGAACTCGCTGATCTGCCGGAAGTAGTCGATGAACGTCTCCGGATACAGGCGGTCAAACCCGGCCCAGAAGGCGGGCTCCGCGACGGCCACGACGCCGCTCATCGACATCCGCTCGTAGTCCTGCGCGGTGCGGGCGATGGCATGGTAATGGGGTTGGATGATCTGCATGGTCGTGCTGGCTCCTCGCGGTCTGCGGCACAGTCGTGCCTCGTCGTCCCCTTCAGTCCCTGGCAAACAGCTCGAGCAGGGTCGTGGTCCGCTCGCGATCGGCCTGCGGCTTGGCGAGGATCGCGATCGCCTCGCGGAGCCGGGTCATTTTGCCGTCCGGAACCTGCCCGGCAGCGGCCCCGCCGGCATCCCGAGAAACTGCGGCGTCATAGCGGTCGAAGTGGGCGGCAATTTCGAGAAGCATGTGACGGCTCTCGAGAAAATAGTGTTCCGCGACTTGAGTTGCAGAGAGCATGTTCGGTACCGACCGCTTTTGTACGTGGAAAGCAAGGCCGCCACACGGCGAATCCCTCGTTCTATATTCGCTTATGATAGCTTCCCGTTGGGTGGCCGACAGATGCGATGACCTCCGCACCCCCCAACCGGCGCGACCCGCGGAACCGGCACCTTCCTTGACAATCAGGCCCCCGGCGGTAGTGTGCATTCAAGACGGTGTTTCAGCCGTCCGGGTTCTTGGGCAGCTGTCGATCTCGGCCGAATCTGGCCTCTCTTCGAGACGGAAACACGCATCCGATGCTCCTCGTCACCGGCGGTGCCGGATTCATCGGCAGCAACTTTGTTCTCGACTGGCTGGCGGAACGGGACGAGCCGGTCGTCAACCTCGACAAGCTCACCTACGCCGGCAACCTGCGGAACCTCGATTCCCTGGTGGACGACCCAAGGCACAGCTTCGTTCGCGGCGACATCGGTGACGAGAGGCTCGTGGCGGGCCTGCTGGCTGAAAATCCGATCCGTGCCATTGTGCACTTTGCCGCCGAGAGCCATGTCGATCGTTCCATCCACGGCCCCGAGGCGTTCATCCAGACCAACGTCATGGGCACGTTCCGTCTTCTGGAAGCGGCTCGGGTCCATTGGTCAAGCCTCGAGCCCGACCGCCGGGAAGCGTTTCGGTTCGTGCAGGTGTCGACCGACGAAGTCTATGGCTCGCTCGACCCTGATGCCGCGGCGTTCACCGAATTGCATCGCTACGAACCGAACAGCCCCTACTCGGCCAGCAAGGCCGCCGCGGACCATCTTGTCCGCAGCTACCACCACACCTATGGCCTGCCGGTTCTGACCACCAACTGCTCGAACAACTACGGGCCCTTCCACTTTCCCGAAAAGTTGATCCCGCTGTGCATCCTGAACGCACTCTCGGGAAAAGCCCTGCCCATCTACGGTGACGGCAGACAGGTGCGCGATTGGCTCTACGTGAAGGATCACTGCAGCGCGATACGTCGCGTGCTCGACGCCGGCCGGCCCGGCGAAACCTACAACATCGGTGGATGGAACGAGCAGGCAAACATCGACGTGGTCAGGACGCTCTGCGGCATCCTCGATGAGGAGCGGCCACGGGCTGACGGGCGTAGCTATGCCGACCAGATCGAGTTCGTCAAGGATCGACCCGGCCACGACCGTCGCTATGCAATCGATGCCCGCAAGCTGGAACGCGAGCTCGGCTGGCGGCCGGTCGAGACCTTCGCGACCGGCATACGCAAGACGGTTCGCTGGTATCTCGACCATGAGTCCTGGGTGGCTGACGTCGCCAGCGGCGGCTACCGGGACTGGATCGAGAGACACTACGCTCGAGCGGAAACATCGCCATGAGGATCGTCCTCTTCGGCAGGGGCGGACAGGTGGGCCGCGAACTCGCCCAGGTGCTGCCGTCGCTGGGGCGGCTCGTGGCGTTTGGCCGAGACGAGGCCGATCTGGAACGTCCGGACGCCATGCGGGCACTGATCCGCCGTGAGTCGCCCGATCTCGTCGTCAACGCCGCGGCCTACACCGCCGTCGACAAGGCGGAATCAGAGCCGGACCGAGCCAGGCAGATCAATGCGGACACCGTCGGCGTCATCGCCGCCGAGATGGCCCGGCTCGGCGGATGGCTCGTGCACTACTCCACCGATTACGTGTTCGACGGCACGAAGTCGGGCAGCTATGTCGAAACCGACATCACCGGGCCGCTCAACGTCTACGGCGCGACAAAGCTCGCCGGCGAGCAACTCATTGCGGAGAGTGGCGGCCGGCATCTGGTCTTCCGCACCAGTTGGGTCTATGCCACGCACGGCTCAAACTTCATCCGCACCATCCTGCGACTCGGCCAGGAACGCGAGGAGATTTCGGTTGTCGACGACCAGATCGGGGCCCCGACGAGCGCCGCCCGGATCGCCGCCGTGACGGCCGCCGCCATCGGCAGGCTGGCCGGACAAACGGAGCGACAGCCGGCAAGCGGCATCTACCATCTCGCGGCGGCGGGCGAAACTTCATGGCACGGCTACGCAAAGCTCGTCGCCGCCGCCGGCCGGGCTGGAGGCCTGCCGCTGCGACTTGATCCCGACCGAATCCGCCCCATCCCGTCGTCCGCATGGCCGCAAGCGGCCCGGCGGCCCGGCAACTCCCGCCTCGACACCGCTCGCTTGCAAAGTACGTTTGAGGTGACGTTGCCTGCCTGGCAGGAAGACGTGCAGCAGGCGGTCACTACCCTCATCTCCCGAGCACTGCACGCATGAATCGCAGAGGCATCATTCTTGCCGGTGGATCTGGCACCCGACTGCACCCGGTGACGCTGACCGTCTCGAAGCAACTGTTGCCGGTCTATGACAAGCCGATGATCTACTACCCGCTGAGTGTCCTCATGCTGGCGGGCGTGCGGGAGGTGTTGATCATCTCGACACCCGACGACACGCCGCGGTTTCGAGCGCTGCTGGGCGACGGCAGCGACTGGGGCATGCGGATCGAGTATGCCGTTCAGCCGCGGCCGGAGGGTCTGGCTCAGGCGTTCCTCATCGGCGAGGATTTCGTTGGCGACGGCCCCTCCGTACTCGTGCTCGGCGACAACATCTTCTACGGCCACGGGCTGGCGGACCGGCTCAAGTCCGCCGCCGTACGGCCGTATGGCGCGACCGTGTTCGCCTATCCGGTGGCCGATCCGCAGCGTTATGGCGTGGTCGAATTCGATAAAGCCGGCCAGGCCAAGACGCTCGCGGAGAAGCCCGCACAGCCTCGAAGCCGGTATGCCGTCACTGGACTTTATTTCTACGATCGTCAGGTCGTGGAGATTGCCAAACAGATCCGGCCCTCGCCGCGGGGGGAGCTTGAGATCACGGATGTCAACCGGGTCTACCTCGACCGCGGCCAGCTCCACGTCGAGATCCTGGGCCGCGGCGATGCCTGGCTCGACACAGGAACCCACGACAGCCTGCTCGAGGCCGGTCAGTTCATTCAGTCGCTCGAGAAGCGACAGGGTCTGAAGATCTGCTGCCCCGAGGAGATCGCCTGGCGCCGGGGCTGGATCGATGACGCCCGCCTCACTGCTCTCGCCGAGGCATGTCGCAAGAGCGGCTACGGCGAATATCTGCTCGGCATCATGCAGGACAAGGTGTACTGAAGACTCGGTGCACGAAAGACTCGCTCGGAAACTACCGCATTCATGAACGTTACCCCCACTGCCATCCCCGATGTGCTGTTGATCGAACCAAAGGTGTTTGGTGATAGCCGGGGGTTTTTCTATGAGAGCTTTCACCTGCGCGCGTTCGAGGCGGCGATCGGGGGGCCGGCTAGATTTGTGCAGGACAACCACAGCCATAGCTGCCGCGGCGTGCTCCGTGGCCTGCACTATCAGGTCGAGCAGCCGCAGGGAAAACTCGTGCGGGTCGTGTCGGGCGCCGTCTTTGATGTTGCCGTGGACATCCGTCCGGGTTCGCCCACCCTCGGATGCTGGGTCGGCCTGGAGTTGACCGCGGAAAACAGGCGTCAACTCTGGATTCCGCCAGGCCTAGCCCATGGGTTTCTCGTCCTCTCAGACGCGGCGGATTTTCTCTATAAGACGACCGACTTCTACGCCCCTGCGCATGAGCGGTGCATCCTCTGGAATGATCCCGTGCTCGATATTCGCTGGCCGCTCGAGCAACCGCCGATCCTCTCCGATAAGGATGCTGATGGACTGCCATTCCATGTGGCGGTGGAACGTGGCGGCGGGTAATTTTTCCCCGCCAACTCCGCGTTGAGCCAATGGTCCGAATTCCTACCGGCCGTGGGCAGCGGCCTCCGAGCCAAGCCAGGTGTCCGCTGTCGGGCATGGCCGTGCCCTCGTGGTGTCTGCGCGCTGGCAAAAGGCCTATTTTGCCGGTTTTTCCGGGCAAGGGAACCGGTTCCTATGCCGTGCCAAAAAAATCGCCCAGCTCTCAAAATCCCACGCTTGCTTGCCCATCTTCTCCAGTCTATCGTCGGAGGTCGCGGGCGCATGTCCATCTGGGCGTGCCACATAGCGATGACGGCTCGTTTGGCGTGCAGATACCGGACTTTGATTTGACATGCTTGTGCAAGTGACAAGGAGCGCAGACACGCAGACTTGCAACATGGAACGCGATCCATCGGTCGCTCCGCGCAAGCCTGCACCGGTACCGCTGCCCAACCCGCCAAGACAGCTCGCGCCGGTCACGGCCGTGATCGTCAACCACAACGCCGGCCGAGTGCTCGTCGATTGCCTTGAAGCGATTCTTGCTCAGGCCCAAGAGGTCGTGCTCGTCGACAACGCATCGCACCCGGACCGCTTTGAGCCACTCATCGCCGGGATTGAATCGCATCCGCGTTTGCATGTGGTGCGTTCCGCGGTGAATCGGGGTTTTGCCGTGGGCTGTAACCTGGGAGCGGAACTGTCGACTCAGCCGCTCCTGCTGTTCCTCAATCCCGACTGCGTGTTTGGCGCAGGTGCACTGGCCCGGCTGAGTGCGGCGATCCAGGAAGATCCTCGGGCCGGGATGGCGGGCGGTCTCCTTACCTACCCCGATGGTGGTGAGCAAGGCGGTGGCCGTCGAGCCGTTCCCACACCGTGGCGGTCGTTCGTGCGGGCCTTCGGTCTCTCGAGGCTGTCGCGCTGGTGGCCGACCCTGTTCAACGATTTCCACCTGCACTGGCATCCGCTCCCGCCAGCCCCCATCGCTGTCGAGGCCATCTCGGGCGCCTGCATGCTCGCCAAACGCGAGGCGATCAACGACTTCGGGCTCATGGACGAAGGCTATTTCCTGCATTGCGAAGATCTCGACCTGTGCATGCGGGCGCGTGCCCATGGCTGGCAAATCCTCTTCGTGCCCGACGCGCCGATCGTGCATCACAAAGGCGGCTGTAGCCGAGAGCGGCCCGTCTTCGTCGAATGGCACAAGCACATGGGCATGGTCCGCTTCTATCGAAAACACTTCCGCCACCAGTATCCGGCTGGCCTGATGGAGCTTGTGGTCGTCGGCGTGTGGCTGCGGTTTGCCATGGTCGCAGTCCAAAAGCAGGCGGCACTGCTCTGGCAACGCGCCCGGGCACCCAGGACCCCGGCCGCTCGGTCCCCCAGTCCCAAGGCTGGTCAGCAGCAATTTGAATCTGCAGTTCTGCCGATCGTCATCGCCAACCGTCCTCTCACATCCTGACCCTTCCCGCCGTCCGCGGCCTCCTCCCGCCGACCGCTCCCTGTGGACGCTCTCGATCCGTCGGGCAACTGTTCCACTGTTGGCGATGCACCGCGAACCCCATATGCCACGGAGCAGCGGTACCGGAGACGCAGTGGGCGTGCTCGGCGCCACCAGCTTCGTCGGGCAAGCGGTGCTTGAGAGGCTGCAGGAGTCCGGTGCCGCCGACGGCGACCGCCCAGTGGCTCCGGTGTGGGCGTTTTCCCGGAACTGCATGCCGGCAGTCGCGAGACGCATTTCGGCTGGTACCCGCTGGCACCAGTTACCCATCGCCCCCGGGTCGTGGCATGCATCCATACCCCACTGGATCGCCGTCTGTCCGCTGTGGGCAGTCTCCGAGCACTTCCCGCTGCTTGAGGCCGCAGAGGCCCGGCGGCTCGTGGCGATTTCGTCGACGAGCCGTTCCACCAAACGCGACTCACCCGCCGCGTCGGAGCGGGCGCTCGCCGCGCGACTGGCCGCGGCCGAGGAACGGGTGCTCGAATGGGCGGCAGTCCGCGGGATCAGGGCCACCATCCTGCGACCCACGATGATCTACGACGGCATCCACGACCAGAATGTCGCCCGCATCGCCCGTTTCATCCACCGGTTTGGCTTCTACCCAGTGGCCGGCGCCGCAAACGGGCTGCGGCAGCCTGTGCACAGAGACGACATCGCCGCGGCCTGCCATGCGGCGCTCGCCCAAGACCGGCTTCTGGATTCCTACGACATCTCAGGTGGCGAGACGCTCACGTACCGCGACATGGTGCGTCGCATATTTGCCTCGCTCAACCGGACGCCCCGCCTGATCACAGTCCCCATGCCTCTGGTGAAGGCCGCCGCGGCGCTCATCGGCCATGTGCCGCCGCTCGAGTCGCTGCCAACCATGGCGATCCGCATGAACGAGGATCTCGTCTTCGATCACGGGGCAGCCTCCCGGGATTTCGGGTTCCAGCCACGGGTTTTTTCGCTTCCCTCAGAGCCCGATTCAAAGCATGCTTGAAACGAGCCGCTGAGCGTCCGCACGCCCTCAGCATCCGCACGCCCTCAGCATCCGCACGCCATGCACGTCTCCTCAGCTCCCAGTCCCTCCTCAGCTCCCAGTCCCTCCTCAGCCACCATCGGCCCGGCAGCGACCCCCCTCCAGCGCCAGACGCTTTTCCTGGCCTTCTTTGGCTTCGCACTTGTCATCCTCAACTGCCTGACCGACAACGCCGCCCTCGACACCACCCTAATCCCCCGTCTGCTGGCCGCGCTGGCCTTCTTGCTTGTGTCGGTCGTCGTGGTCAGCCTGCCGCGGATCAGTCGCCTGCTCGACTTCACCGTGCTCGGCGAACCGATCATCCTGCTGTTTGCCGGCTACCTCCTGGTCACCTGTGGTTCGCTTCTTGTCGCGGTGAACGTCTCCGCCGGATTGACAGATGTCTTCCGCACGCTGGCCACCTTTCTCACGCTCTGCCTTTCCTGCCTGCTCCTGCCGATCGTGCCACGGTGGCAGGAGCAACTGCTGCGAGTGGTCGTCGTGGCGGGGCTCGTTGGCATCGCGGTTGGCGGCTACGAGATCGTCACGGAACTGGGCCTGGGCATTCACGGCCGTCGGGCGATGGAACAGATCACGGGGCTGATGTCGAGCGTGAACCTCTACGCCGGCATCCTCTCCTTGATCCTGCCGTGGTGTCTGGGCGGCGTGGTGCTCCTTCGCGGGGTGTGGCGTGGGCTGGCGGCCGTCGCAGCCATCGCCATCCTCGTGATCATCCTGCTGCTGCAGTCGCGGGCCGCCTGGCTGGCTGTGCTCGCAGCCGCCGTGGTGGCCGTTGGCGTTCTGCTCCTGACTCCGGACCGCTTCGGCCTGTCGCGACGAGCCCGCAATGGTCTCGCCGCCGTATGCCTGAGCGGACTGATCGCGTTCGCAGGCGGCATCGCCACCGCGCCGGCCGACAACTTTTTTGCCCAGCGTTTTCGCAGCATCTTCGTGGAATCCGCCAATACAGCCGGCCTGCCTCGGGAAGGGGGCCGGCTGATGATCTGGGGGATCACCTCACAGATGATCGCCGACCATCCGCTCACCGGCGTGGGGGCGGGCAATTTCACTGTCCGTCTCCACGAATACTTCGGCGGCGACGACCTCGACTTCTCAAACGTGCACACCAACTGGGTACAGCCGCACAACGACTTTCTCTGGGTATTCTCGGAAAAGGGCGTGCTTGGCATAGCGCTCTTCGCGGGCTGCTTCGTCGCCGCTCTTGCCGCGATCCGCATGCTCCTGCGGAGCGACAGGCCGTCGGCCGACCGGTGGCTCACACTGGTGGTGCTGATGGGCCTCGTCTCCTACCTCACCCTGTCGAGCTTCGATTTTCCGCTCGAACGCATCAACCATCAGGTGTTTCTCGCCCTGCTCCTCGCGGTGGTCACCCTGCTCAAACATGCCGAACAGCCGGCGGCCGGCAGCTTCCCGGTGGGTGGTGCCGCGTGGTTTGGACGGCCTGTGGTCATGCCGGTGATCGTGGCTGTGATCGTGGCGGGCCTTGGCATGGGCATCGCCTACTCGCTTGCGGCTCTCCAGCAGGAGAAAGACGTGTGTGTGGCGCGGCGGGCCTGTGCGGAGGGAAAGTGGGAGGAGATGCTCGCGGCCGCCCGGCGGGCCCGCACGCCCTGGAAAACGCTCGATCCGCTCGTCAGCCCAGTGGCGTTTCTCGAGGGCATGGCCCACGTGCAGTTGGGTCATGTGCCGGAAGGAATCGCGTGCCTCGAACAGGCGCAGATCGACAATCCCAACCGGATGTATGTCATCAACAATCTGGGCATCCTCTACGCCAGCACCGGCCGTTTCGACGAGGCGATCGAATGCTTCAGCCTGGCGGCCAACCGGTATCCCCACCGCGTCGAGCCGTTCAATAACCTGGCCAGTTGCCTCCTCGAAACCGGCCGGCCCGCCGAGGCCTTGGAACTCTTGGAGCAGATCCCGGAGGAACTCCGGAATGACGGCATCCGGAGCAATCTCGCGCAGGCCCGTGTGCAGGCCGCAGCCGCCCTCGAAGAACAGACCGACGATTCAGTGACGGATGGATCGGACGAGCCGGCCGCCGACGCGCCGTAAGGCCTTCGTGACACGTGAACGCCGAAGCCCGAGTTCGGGCTCCAACCGCGACTAAAGCTGAGTCGGATTCGGGGCGTCGCCGTAGACCGCCTTGGGATCGAAGGCCTTTTCGTGCTCTGTAAATTCAAGCTGCGTGCCGAGGGTGCGTTCCGCCCCGACGGGCACCCGCCTGTAGAAGCAGGAGCGATAGCCCACGTGGCAGCTGGCGCCGCCGGCGATCTCGACCCGCAACCAGACACAGTCCTGATCGTCGTCGATTCGCATCTCGGCCACCTTCTGCACCAATCCGCTGGTGGCACCCTTGTGCCAGAGCTGCTGGCGGCTGCGGCTCCAGTAGTAGGCCTCGCCCGTCTCGATCGTCTTGGCGAGAGCCTCGCGATTCATCACGGCCACCATCAGCACCTCACCAGAGGCATGGTCGGTGGTCACGCAGGGAATGAAGCCCTGCGCATCGAATTTGGGAGCCAGCTCGTGTCCCTCCTCGACTTGCTCCACGGTGATTCTCTGGCCGAACGGTGAGTCGGGGGCGGGTGAAGCGGATGCGGACACGGTGCGAAGGCTCCTCGGATGGGGCTTGGGAACGTCTCTCTCTATTCAATAGGTTGACCGGGCGGTTATCCAGCCCCTACCCTTTCGCAAGGATTCCGCCCTCTCGAGGAGCCTTGCTCATGGTCCCATTCGACATGCCCTGCACACGTGCGTGGGGTTTCCCGACCCGCGGTGCCGGGGGCAGTTTTTGCGTTCTGGCAGGAGCCTTGGCGGTGTTTGCGGCACCGCTTGTGCCGTCGCTGGCCGCGGCCGCCGACTGGCCAACCTTTCGCGGGCCGGAGCGGACCGCCGTCGCACCCGACACCGACCTCTTGGAAACATGGCCGGCCGCGGGCCCCAGGCTTCTCTGGGAGGCCGCCGGGGCGGGCCGGGGCTACGCCAGCCCGGCGATCGCCGGCAACAGGATCTACACGCTCGGCGATGGCCTCTCGACGGCCACCGACAAGGACGAATATCTCTCCTGCTTCGACCGCGAGACGGGCAAGCAGCTCTGGAAGACGAAGACCGGACAGCCTTGGAATGAAGGGGCGGAATCGTGGCAGGGTTCGCGAAGCACGCCCACGGTCGATGGCGACATGGTCTACGTGATCACACCCCAAGGCCAGCTTGTGGCCTGCGCGACCGCGGACGGCAAGGAGCGGTTTCGCATCGATCTCAAGGCCCAGTTTGGCGGCAAAAAGGGGGATTCATGGGGGTACAGTGAGTCGCCTTTGGTCGATGACAACCGGCTCGTCTGCACTCCCGGCGGGGAGCAGGCCACGCTGGTCGCGCTCGACAAGAAGACCGGCGGACTGATCTGGTCGTGCCCGATGCGGGGCGACCGCGGCGCAGGGCACTCCTCGATCGTGATCAGTCAGCCCGTAGTCAGCCAGACCGGGGGCCGAAAAGTCTACGTCCAGACCACGGCGGCCGGCGCCTTCGCCGTGGACGCCCAGACCGGGAAATTCCAGTGGGCGTATCCGATCGATCAGACGACGGCCGTGATTCCAACGCCGATTGTCCGTGGCGATCTGGTTTTCTTTTCGGCCGGCTACAAGCGGGGCGGTGCCCTTCTGCGGCAGGTGCCTGGGGCCGATGGGGGCGTGACGATGGAGGAGGTCTACGGTCTCAAAAAAGAACTGGCCAACAAGCATGGCGGGATCGTGCTGGTGGGCGACCACATCTATGGCGACTCCGACGACGCGGGCATCCCGTTTTGTGCCGAACTCCTGACGGGCAACGTCGTCTGGAAGAAGCGTGGCAGCGGCAAGGGTTCCGCCACGATGGTGGCTGCCGACGGCCATCTTTACGTCCGGTTTGCCGATGGAACGCTGGCGCTGGTCAAGGCCGATCCGGCCGACTACGAAGAGGTGGTGTCGTTCAAGATTCCCGGCAGTGATGCCCGGCCAAGCTGGGCCCACTCGGTGATTCTCGACGGTCGGCTCTATCTCCGCGAACAGGACAAGATCCTCTGCTACGACCTTCGCAAGTAGGTCGGCAGAAAGATCCCATCCCATCCAAAAAAGCCCTGAGCGCGAGCGACGGGGCCCCTCGTGGTGCCTCCCTCACTCGTGGCAATCGGCCATCGCCTTGTAGATAACCCCGCCCATGATGCCGCCCACGATCGGCGCCACCCAGAAGAGCCAGAGCTGCTGCAGCGCCCAGCCGCCGGCGAAGATGGCCGTCGCGGTGCTGCGGGCGGGATTCACCGACGTATTGGTCACCGGAATGCTGATCAGGTGGATGAGTGTGAGGCACAGTCCGATGGCGATCGGTGCGATCACACTGCCGGCTTTTTTGTCCGTGGCGCCGTGGATCACGAACAGAAACACCGCCGTGAGCACTGTCTCGATGATGAAGCAACTCTGCCAGGGATAGCCACCAGGGGAGTGCTCGCCATAGCCGTTGGAGGCAAAGCCGCTGCCTGCGGCATCGAAGCCAGGCAGCCCGCTGGCGACCAGATACAGCACTCCCGCGCCGACGACGCCGCCAACGAGCTGGGCGAGAATGTATTTTGGCATCTCCGCGATCGGAAACCGACCGCTGGCCGCCAGTCCGGCCGTGACTGCAGGATTGAGATGGCAGCCAGAAATATGGCCGATGGCTGTGGCCATGGACAGCACCGTCAGACCGAAGGCCAACGACACTCCAAGAAAGCCAATACCGAGGTCGGGATAGGCGGCCGCCAAGACGGCGCTCCCGCAGCCCCCCAGAACCAGCCAGAATGTGCCAATTGCCTCAGCCAACAGCTTTCCCATCTTGTAACTCTCCGAAAGAACCCTGCTTGCGTTGACCTGCCCGGGACCCTCCCAGACGCGGCAGCACGCGAAAATGGACACCTTGCCCGGAAACTAGGGCAAAGCCTTGAAAACCGTCAAGTGCACGCCGCCACTGGGCTGTCTCGAGCGAACCGACGACCAGCCCATTTCAGTAGTCAGCACCTAGTTTCGAGGCACATTCCACCCAGAACCCCCGATTCGTCACCCATTTTCACCGATTCGTCAACTTTTCCCTTCACTCTGCAGAATTTGCTTGACTACCCCCCTCCCATCCCATACATTCCGCAAAAGCCTATTTTTCACGCCCGATAGATCGCAACTTTCCGAAGCAGTTCTCTTCCGCCAAGCTCTCAGACTGCTGTTCAAATCGAAGTCAGAAATCGAAGTCAGAAAAACACTCTCAACTCAAGCACCTTTCGTTCCGTCCAGGAAAAGTTTTGTTATGAAATCTCTCTCGCCAATCATGAATTTCTGCCGCCGTGCTCTGCCAGTGGCATTCATGTCGTCGGTGTTGCTAGCGTCGGCGTCGGCCTCCGCGGCTGTCTTCACGTGGACGGGTGGTGGTGGAAACAACTCCTGGAGCACGACTTCGAACTGGTCTGGCGGGGCTGCTCCGACGACCGGCAATGATTTGCTGTTCAACAACAGCACGCGAACATCGCCGAACGTGAACAACATCGGTGGACTGACGATTCCGAGCATTTCATTCGTGAACGGTGCTGGTGCTTTCACGATCAGCGGGAGTGCGGTCAACCTCGGTTCGATCGCCAATACATCAGCCAACTCGCAGACGCTGAGCCTGGGTGTGATCCAGTCGACAAGCGGCACCTATAATGCCGCCTCCAACATCACGCTCAGTGGCTCGCTCTCTGGTTCGGGCAACATTGTTAAGGAAGGTGTTGGTACGCTCGCACTGAATGGTTCCAGCAAGTCCAATTACACGGGCACCGTGACCGTAAACGATGGCACCCTGTCGATCGGCACTGCCGGCATGTCAAATGCCGGTATCGTTTTGGGAGCAAACACTACGCTTGCCACGACTGGAATCGGCGGAAATCTGAGTCTTAAGTCTCTTGAGATCTCAGGGACGAATGTCACTCTGCCCGGCAACAACTTGGCCTTTATCGGTGGCGGCTTGACAAACTCAACTGGTGCCGGGCTCACTGTTTCAAACAACGTGGCGTTTTCCGGTGCCACGACGATTGATGCCGGGGTGAATGGCATGATGCTGACCGGTGCTGTTGCTGGTTCTGGCACGACAACTTCTATCGGCTCTGGCGTATTGGAACTCACCAACGCCAGCAATGGCTTCAGCGGCCAGTTCAATGTCAATTCGGGAACCACCCGGCTGGCGTCAGGCGTTCCTGCCGACTTCGCTGTCGCTACTGGCGCAGCACTCGAATCGACTGTTGGTGGTGTGGGCAGCGTCTCCACGATTACACTGCAAGATGGCTCCAACCTTGTCCCTGGCGGAGTGGGCACTATCGGCTCTTTCACGGCTGACACCAACGTCACGCTTGGTTCCACGAGTTCCGTTCAGTTCGACATCGCTGGCGTAGGTGCTTCCGATCCCGGCTTTGGTGGTACCGACTTTGACCAGGTGAATTTTGCTTCCGGTTTCAGTAATGGTGTGTTGACATATGCTGGCTTCCTCGACCTCAATTTCACGAGTTCGACCACCTTTGAAGAGGGCGTGTCATTCCTCCTCTTCAACACGAATGACGTTGGGACTTTCACGGGAGACCTGGCGGGTATCAATACGACCACGACAACTGGTGCCAGCCCGTATGCGGGCCTGACCTTTGCAAGTTTCAGCAGCTTCTCTGGCGATGAGCAGGCGTTTCTTACAACCCGGTTTGGGGCTCAGGCAGGTGACTGGATCTCGAGCTGGAATGGTGCCGGAGAGCAGCGTCTCATCTTCTCGCAGGCGAATGGCACGCTGACCGTGGTGCCTGAGCCGTCGACGATTGTCTTCGCCGGGATTGGTCTGGCAATGTTCGGCTGGAGCACATGGACACGCCGCCGTGCCAGCGCCCGCCGTCAGGTTCTCGAGGCCTTGGCCTGAGACATTTGTCAGCCTTTCAGCTGGCATCCTGGGCGCATTACGAAAGAAGAAAGCCGCGACAGTGGTAACGCTGTCGCGGTTTTTTATTGCGCAGTCATTCGTTCTGCACAGCTTTTTTGTAAATAGCGATTAGAGAACGGCCAGGACTCGCGGGCCAAATACGATCAGGCCGATGACAACGGCCGTGATTGCGGCCACCAAGACTGCGGCGCTTGCCATGTCGAGAGCATCGCGGAGCCGCGGATGCCGACGACGGCCT
>JBIIMX010000286.1:0-4685 GCA_044337765.1 Pirellulales bacterium
GTTTTGCCAGCGGATCGGCGGTGGGGGGCCGATGTCCGTCGTCCCAAAGCGTAGGTCAAGGTTTTCGGACCAGCAAGAGTTTTCGGTGCGAGCCTTCCGAACGACCGGAATAGACGGCCCCGGCCAGGAGCCAGCCCCAGGCCTGCCAGTTTGACAGCCGACGCCCGCGTGAACTACTATGTGGGGCTAGTCTAGTGATGACGCCGGATCCAGGCTGTAGGCGGCACAGGACGGCTCAATCAGACGACCGCGGGGTAAACCCTCATGAAATCGGCAGAGACCAAGGCTTTCAAGGCTACGCTGCAGGCCATGCGGGCCAGGCTGCGGGGCGATGTTTCGACGATGGCCGATGCGGCCCTGAGAAAGACCCGTTCAGAATCGAGCGGCGACCTCTCGAGCATGCCCATTCACATGGCGGACATCGGCTCCGATGCCTACGAGCAGGAATTTACGCTCACCCTGATGGCGACCGAGGAAGACACGCTCGACCTCGTCGAACAGGCACTCGAACGGATCCGTGCCCGTTGTTACGGGATTTGCGAGGAGTGCGGGGGCGTGATTGCCAAGAAGCGGCTCGAGGCGATTCCGTTCGCTCCCACCTGCATTCGTTGCGCCGAAAAACTCGAAAACGGCGGCCTCGGCGGCAGCTCTCCTGGCAGGCCGCGGCAGCCCCGCTAGCAGTTGTGGAACAAAGCCATTGATGGCCCATCGGCCGTAAAGAGGCTGGCGACGCCCACTTGATCGACAGGCATCGCATCCGGCGATGCTCCCTTTTTCCACGGTCGGCTCACCACGCAACCGGTTTCATGCCCCACTCCCGCGGCTGGTTTACCTTCGTCGCCATCGCGGTCTTGGCTGCCGTCGTTGATCTGGCAACAAAGTCCTTCATTTTTGCAAGGCTCGGCATGCCCGGCGAACGGCCCGGCATCGTCTTGGTGCCCGGCATGCTGTCGCTCGAGACGAATCTCAACGAGGGTGCCCTCTTCGGCATGGGCCAGGGACTCGGTGCCGTGTTCGCCGCTGTCTCGCTGTGTGCCATCGGCGGCATCATTTGGATGGTGTCCCAACCGGGCACGCGGAGCGACCGCTGGCTGCTCGTTGCCCTCGCCCTCATCACCGGGGGCATCATCGGCAACCTCTACGACCGGGTCGGATTGCCGGGCCTCACCTGGCATGCACCGGCCGAACGGCAGGGTGACGCGGTGCTGGCGGTCCGCGACTGGATCCACTTCAAGCTGGAGGGGATCATCGATTGGCCGATCTTCAATCTGGCCGACTCATGGCTGGTGATCGGGGCTGGTCTGATGCTCCTGCTATCGTTGCGGCCCCAGCCGGCGCTCGAACAAGAGAAACTTTCATGAACGGCACGCCCGAGCCGCTCCATCCGCTGCTCGCCAGCGACGTTTCGCGGAGGCTGCAGACGGCGCTGGCCGCGGTGCGCTTGGCAGCGCCGACGACGCTTCGCTGGTTCAATGCGGCCGATCTCGCCGTCATCGAAAAGGATGACCGCTCGCCCGTCACGGAAGCCGATCGAGCCGCCGAGGCGACGCTCCGCAGCCACCTTCTCGACGCATTTCCCCACGACGCTTTTCTCGGCGAGGAGACCGGCACCGCTGCTGGCACGTCGGGATTCGAATGGGTGGTCGACCCGATCGACGGCACGAAGTCGTTCATCCGTGGCGTGCCGCTCTACGCCATGCTCGTCGGTTGTCGCCACGAGGGCAGGGGAGTGGTCGGCGTGATCGCGATCCCATCGCTGGACGAACTGGTCTATGCCAGCGCGGGGGCTGGAGCATTCCACGTGGTCGGCGGGGCCGAGCCTGTGCAGGCTCGCGTCTCGCGGCGGAGCCGGCTGGCCGACTCGTTGCTTTGCACAAGCGACTTCGCCTCATTTCGCCGCCGGCCCGATGGCGACACCCGGGGCCTGCAGGCCCGCCGCCTGCTCGAGGAGGCCTGTCTCCTGACGCGGACATGGGGCGACGGTTACGGCTATCTGCTCGTGGCCACCGGCCGTGCCGAAGTGATGATCGACCCGATCATGAACGCCTGGGATGCCGCAGCCGTGGAAACGGTCGTCATCGAGGCTGGCGGGCGGTTCTCGGATTGGGAGGGCCGGCCCCGCATCGATTCCGGCGACGGACTCGCCACCAACGGACGTGTTCACGAGGAATTGCTGCAGCTGACCGCCGGCCTTGTCGACTCCAGCAGACGCTCAGGCCCCGCCTTCCCGCCCGACGGCACAAGCCCACCGTAGGGGACTTCTGCCGTGTCGGCGGCGACCTTTCCCTACGTCCTTTCCAAAGACGCGGCTTTGCCCGCCGCTGAAGTCGTTCTACAGCCTCATCTTGCGGAAAATGGCCGAATGGCTATCCTCTTGGGTTCCGTTCTCTGAGTTTTACCCTCCTTCAATGAGTTGTTCCCGTGGCACGTTCCTGTCAGGTCTGCGGCAAGGGTTTTTCCGTCGGCAATCAGGTCACCATTCGCGGTAAGGCGAAGTACCTCGGTGGCGTCGGCACAAAGGTCACGGGCATCACCCGCCGGAAGTTCAAGCCAAACCTGCAGCGGCTCCGTGTCACGCTTGGCGGCACGAACACGACCATGCTCGTCTGCACGCAGTGCATCAAGGGTGGCAAGGTCTCGAAACTCGTCCGCCAAAAGCCGTTCCGCCTGCCCACCGTCGAGAAGGCCAAACCCACAGCCGTGGAAGCGGTGCCGTCGGGTCCGCGTGCACGGCCCTGATCGAGCACGGTCTGAGTCTGGGGCGGCAGCCTTGCCGCACCTCGCGGCCAGACACTCCCCACGAGCGCAGAAAAACGAGCTCACGCGTGACCACCCAACCGCAGCCGCTGACGGCAAAGGATGTTGCGAAGGTCGGCCTGCTCGCGCGGCTCGCCCTCTCCGAGCCGGAACTCGAGCGGATGACCGGCGAACTCTCGAAGATCGTGGGCTTCGTATCGATGCTCGGCGAACTCGACACTGCCGACGTGGCAGCCTTGGCGCACCCGCTCGATACGCAAAACGTTTTCCGCGACGACGTGCCGTCTGTGTCGCTCACCACCGCCGAGGCCCTGCAGTCGGCACCGCGGCATGACGGGACTTGCTTCCTCGTGCCGGCTGTGCTGGGCGACTCGGGAGCGGCGTAGCCGCCACCCGTCACCGACTGCAACCGTGACCTGGCAACCCCTTCGCTAGCCTCCTTCGCCCGCCTCTCTCGCTTGTCTCCTTCGATCGGCAGCCGAACGAACACCATGCAACCTCTCGAAATGTCTGCGATCGATCTGGTCGCCGCCCTGCGGCAGGGCGACATCACGTCCGTCGAGTGCACGACGGCCTTCCTCGACCGGATCGAAGCGACCAACGGCGCGATCAACGCCTTCCTGGCCGTCGATCGCGAAGGGGCGCTGGCGCGAGCCGCCGACATCGACGCTCGGCGGAAAGCCGGCAAGCCGCTCGGAGCCCTCGCCGGCCTGCCGGTGGCGCTCAAGGACGTGCTCTGCACCACCGACATGCCCACGACCTGTGCGTCGAAGATGCTCGCCGGTTTCCGGCCGCCCTACGATGCCGATGTGGTCGCCAGGCTGCGCAAGGCAGACGCGGTCTTCGTGGGCAAGACGAACATGGACGAGTTCGCGATGGGCGGCTCGAACGAGAATTCCGCCTTCGGCCCGGTCCGCAATCCGTGGGATCTTTCGCGTGCCCCGGGCGGCTCGAGCGGAGGTTCGGCTGCGTGCGTGGCGGCCGACATGGCGCCTGTCGCGATCGGCTCCGACACCGGCGGCTCAATCCGGCAGCCTGCCGGACTCTGCGGCATTACCGGACTCAAGCCGACCTACGGCCGTGTCAGTCGCCGCGGCCTGATTGCTTTCGCATCGAGCCTTGACCAGATCGGCCCGATGGCCCGCAGTGCCGCCGACTGCGCGTTGATCATGGAGACGATCGCGGGGCACGATCCGGGAGACTCCACCTCCCTGGCCGTCGACGTGCCGCGGTATACCGACCTGCTCGACAAGCCGCTGGCGGGAGTGCGGATCGGCCGCGTTCCCGAGCACTATGCCGAGGGCCTCGACCCGGAAGTGGCGAGGGGCGTGGATGAGGCGTTTGCCGTGCTCAAGGCCGCCGGCGCCACGGTCCACGACGTGAAACTGCCGCATGCGAAGTACGGCATCCCCACCTACTACCTGATCGCGCCCTGCGAGGCTTCGAGCAATCTTGCCCGCTACGACGGCGCACACTATGGGCACCGGGCCGAGCCCGGGAAGGGGCACCGGGCCGAGCCCGGGAAGGGGCACCGGGCCGAGCCCGAGAAGGGGCACCGGGCCGAGCCCGCGAAGGGCAGCGGCTTTGAATCGCCGCTGGTGGAGATGTATTGCCGCAGCCGCGCCGAGGGTTTTGGTCCCGAGGTGAAGCGGCGGATCATGCTCGGCACCTACGCCCTCTCGGCTGGCTACTACGACGCCTACTACGCCAAGGCGCTGCGGGTGCGGCGGCTGATCCGACAGGATTATCTCGATGCCTTTCAGACAGTCGACCTCATCGGCGGCCCTGTCTCGGCCACGCCTGCGTTCAAGCTCGGCGAAAAGACCGACGACCCGTTGGCGATGTATTTGGTCGACCTCTACACCGTGGGCACGAATCTGGCCGGCGTGGGTGGCATCTCGTTCCCCTGCGGCTTCACGAAGTCGGGC
>JBIIMX010000026.1:0-17094 GCA_044337765.1 Pirellulales bacterium
ATGCCCAGCCCCGCGTCGGCGAGTGCTAGGCGAATGCAGGACGAGGCTCCCCGGCCCTCGGGATGCGTGTCGGTAATGCGGTAGGCGTCGGCTGTCGAACCGTAGCCGATCAGTTCGCCGTGAATCCGTGCGCCACGTCGCTTTGCATGCTCCAATTCTTCGAGCACCACCATGGCCGCACCCTCGCCGAGCACGAAGCCGTCGCGCTCGTTGTCGAATGGGCGGCTGGCCCGGGTGGGCTCGTCGTTGCGGGTGGAAAGAGCGGTGAGCAGGTTGAACCCCGTGACACCGAAGGGGTGGATCATGCTGTGGGTGCCGCCCGAGAGCATCACGTCGGCCTCGCCTCGGCGGACGATCTCGGTGGCCTCGCCGATCGCCTGGCTCGAAGCCGCACAGGCCGTCAGGCAGTTCAGGTTGGGCCCCTGCGCGTTGAACAGTCCGGCCAGATGGCCGGCGGGCATGTTCGGCTCCTGCTCAACTTCCGCCAGCGGATGGAGCGTCTCCAACCCCTCCTTCGTGAACTTCGCCACGTCGAGCACGTCGCCGGTGATCGCCGCATTCATCATGCGGGTGAAGGAGGCAAAATCCTGCTGCCCCTCGCCGCTGCCCAGATAGACACCCAGTCGCGTCGGATCGGCGGGGAGCCCGTGCGGCAGTCCGGCATCCTTCATCGCCTGCAGCGCAGCGCCAGCCGCGAATTTCGTGTGCCGGCCGCAGAATCTCCAACGGGCAGGATCCTGCCCCTCGTCGCTGATGTCCCAGTTGCGGACCTCGGCGGAAATTTTGGTTGGAAATCGTGAGGCGTCGAAGACCGTCGTCAGGCCCACGCCCGACCCGCCCGCCATGAGATTTTTCCAGAGGGGCTCCACGCCCAAGCCCAGTGGCGTGACGCAGCCAATACCCGTGATCACCACCCTGCGCCTGCCGGCCACCATCGCCGCCCTCCGCTCGCCACTGGAGTCTGTCGGTATCACCATTCAGGTCGCACGAGCGGATTGCCCGCCTCATCGCGACCGACATCGTAAATATGCATCTGATCGAGCCACCGCAGCAGTTCGTGGGGCTCGAACAGCTTCGGCACCCCTTCGCCCGGCTCGAGATGGGCGAAGAACAGTTCCGCCTGTCCCTGCACCTTGTCGCCCACCGTACTGGTCACCTTTGTCAGCGATCCGGTGGGCTTGAGGTCGAGGATTTCGGCTCGAAAACGGATCGAATCACCGGGCACGGCGTCGAACTCAAACTCGGCCTGAGCGACCTTCGCCAGAACCACGCGACGGTTGAAGTCGATTGCATCGGCCACGAGCAGTCCGGCGGTCTGCGCCATCCCTTCCACGATCAACGAGTTCGGCATCAGTGCCGCCCCGGGAAAGTGGTCGTGCATGTGCTCTTCCGCAAGAGACACATTCTTCACGGCGGTAGCGTTGCGGCCCCGCACGAACTCGTCAAACCTGTCGATCCAAAACCAGCGCATAGATGGGAGTGACGGCCGCGAGGCCGTGTTTCCGGGGTCGTGACAACGGGAACGATTCAGGCAGCCAGCTTGCTCTGAACGTAGCGAACCATGTCCTCAACGGTGAGGGTGTTCGCGAAGTTCTGCACGCTGGGATTCTGCTCGAACTTGGCGAGGTCGGCGAACGGCATCCGCGACTTGAGCGTCGCGATACCCTTGGCGTTCACCTTGCCGTCGACGACGTACTCGGAGCTGGAGAGGACATCCTCCGGGAAGAGTTCCCCGCGGGAAATCTTGATGCCAAACGCCTTCTCGAGGCGAAAGACGATGTCGAGAAAGTCGATCGACTCGGCGCCGAGATCGCCCACCATGGTCGCATTCGGGGAGACATCCTCCTCGTCGACGCCCAGTGCATCTACGAGTGCGGACCTGACCTTTTCAAAAATTTCATCGCGCGACGGCATCGACGTGGCACCTTGCAAACGGGGAGTAAAAACCTGACCGACCTTCGTTGGTTTTAGTGTCGGCCCGCCGACATGGGAACCCGAATCCTGTTTTTTTGGATGGCACGGGCCGAAACCTCAGGCCACGGGACCGCAAAAACCGCAGAAAATGGCACGAAACGGCCCGGCACCGCTCATGATCCAGCCGCGGCCGGGGTCGCCACGAGGCCGGAATCACCGGTCTTGCCGGCTCCGCTGGCCTGAATCCCGAACGGGCCTCCATAGGCGATCCGCCGGCCACCATCCAAGGTTCGCGACGCCGGATGGAGGATCGACCAAAGTTTCCGCATTTCGGCCCGCACGCGAGCATCGACGGCATCGCCGTACGGCATGCGGTCGGCCATGTTGTACCTCTCGAGGACCAATCTCGCGGTGAGACTGGTCCGCTCTCCAACAGATCCACTGGCCTTCACCTTCACGAGCGGGCCGTCCTGCGACTGGATTTCAGCCGTGACCGTGAGCACCTTGCCGGGCTCGACAAAATCGCCGTACTTGACGTTTCTGGCCTCCCGAAGCACCACGATGCTGTGGGCAAAATCCTCCCCCAGCCGGATCGCCCAGGCAGCCGCCTGCGTCATCGATTCCAGCATGAGCACGCCCGGCATCACCGGAAAGCAGGGGAAGTGGTCGGCCAGATATTCTTCGGAGAGGGAGAGTGTCTTGATGGCCGTGATGCTCTTGCCGGGTTCAATGGCAGTGACACGATCGAGCAGGGTGAAACGCATGGCGACTCCATTCACTTCCGAGTTCGCCGCAGTATAGGAAATCAATGCCGGCCCACAACCGGCGGCAGCGGCTCGCACCGCCGGTTTCGCCGATCTGCCACGCTGACACCCGCTCCAGTCCGGACAGTCCCGACAGTCTGCCACGCCACGAAACAGCCGCGGCGGCGCAGGCGAGCGGCACTGCGTTTTTGCCGGCTTTGCCGCGTCCGGGCGATCTGTCCAGGTCGGCTTGCATGTTCGGCACGCTCTTTGCATTTCCCTTCCGCGTGGCAGCGATTTGTTTTTCCTCCCGTTCACTGCGAATGATGCAGAGGTTCTGCGGCAGCGACACGACGGGTGTCGACGCGGGGCTGCATCGTTCCAGGGATGGCGGGCGAACAGTCGTGCCTCATTGTCGTGCCTCAGATGTTCTGGGGCGATTGGCCCTTCCCTTCCCGAGGAGCATGTCATGCCCTTGTATCGACCCCTTTCTGGAGCGGGTTTTGCATACCCGCTGGATGAACTCCGCGATGAGTTGGATCGGCTCTGGACCTCGCTGACAGCGGCGCCGCCGCTGCACGGCTGGGGAGTTCGGCCCGGCTCCGATGTCTTTCCGGCCGTCAATGTCAGCGAGAGCGACGACTGCGTCACCGTCGAAGCGGAACTGCCCGGACTTGATGCCGGCGACGTCGACATTTCGGTGAGCGGCGAAGAACTCGTTCTCAAGGGTGCGAGGCCGGAGTCGCACCTGCCCGCAGAGCCGGCGACCGCCGGAGCCACCACCACGGGTAACGTGGGCAATGGCGAGCGGCAGAAGGCGGTTACCTGGCATCGTCGGGAACGTGGCACCGGCAGTTTTGAGCGGCGGATCTCTCTGCCGGTCGCCGTGGACGCCAGCCGCGTCGAGGCCAGCCTCGTCGACGGCGTGCTCACCATCACGTGCCCGAAGGCCCCGGAGCGGCAGCCCCATAAGGTGACGGTTCGGGCCGGCTGACGGCATCCGCTGGCTGGGTTGATGCGAGTCGAGATACCGAATTTCCAACCATTTTCCAAAGGAGCATTCGTATGGTTTCGTCTACCGAGACACCTTCGACCGGGCCTTCACAAGCAGCGGCCCAAGCAGCGTCGCAAGCAACGTCGCAAGCGCGGCCCGAACAGCCCACGCGACAGCCGAAAGCTGCGGCGGCCCACGGCCTCACCTACCAGCCCAACGTCGATGTCTGCGACTGCGGTGCCGAGGTGATGCTGGTCACCGACATGCCGGGGGCCTCGGCGGAGAGCATGAACGTCTCCTTCGAAGACGGCGTGCTCTCGGTGCATGCAAGGGTGCCGCAGCGTTCCCTGCCGGGCCGTCAACTCGTCCAAGAATACGGGATCGGCGACTACCGTCGTTCGTTCCGTCTTGGCGAAGGCTTCGATGCCTCGCAGATTTCGGCGGAGTATCGAAAGGGTGTGCTGACGATCCACGTGCCGCGGCTGGCGGCCGTGCGACCGCGGAAGATCGAGGTGCGGCCGGCCTGACCGCCGCGTTTGGCAACACCGCGTTTGGCAGCACCGCGTTTGGCAGCACCGCGATTGGCAACACCGCGATTGGCTTGGCGATGACGATGATGGCAATGACGATGGCAATGGCGTCGTGTGTGATTTCGTGGACAGAAAGCAAGTGAACAGAAAAGGGGACGATCCATGAGTCTGATACCTTTTCGCACGAAGCGGTCGAGCGGCATGGAGCCTGCCAGTCTGGCGACGATGGCCGATTTCCGGAACGAGATGAACCGGCTCTTCGAGGGTTTCTTCAGCCGTCCGCTGATGGGATCGTCGTGGCTCGAGACGGGTGAGCCCGGACAGTGGATTCCCGCAATCGACCTGTCGGAGAGCGGGGCGGAGATCCACGTGCGTGCCGAACTGCCCGGCATCGACCCGAAGGATGTCGATGTCAGCGTCTCGGAAGACCGGCTGGTGATCTCCGGCGAGAAGAAATCGTCGACGGAGAAGACGACCGATGGCTGGACTCACCGCGAGAGCCACTACGGCAGCTTCAGCCGCGCCATCCCGCTGCCGGAGGCGGTGGATCCCGCGAAGGTGACAGCCCGCTACGACAAGGGCGTGCTCACCGTCGAACTGACGAAGTCGCCGTCGAGCACGTCGCGGAAGGTTCCGGTGCTCGCAAAGTAGCGAGGGCGAGCGGCGGAGGGCCGCCTCCGTCGATGCCGGTCGTGAAGTATGCTTGGGGCCACGGGAGGAAGCGCCTTCCGTGGCCCCTGCTCTTTTCGCGTCTGGTCACCCGATGCCCCTCGTGCTCTCGCCCGCCACCACTCTTGCCGATGGACCGCTCGCGATCGAGCTCGACGCCGTCGTCCCCCATCGAGTCGCCGGTCTGTCCCGCGCTTCGATCGAACGGCTGACGGTCGCGGCCGACGGCCGCCCCTGCCCGCTCGGCGATCTGTTCCGGATCGAAGGCGACCCGGCAGACAGCCAGATCGAGTGCATCGGCGACTTCTCGCGCGTGCATCGCATGGGTGCCGCCATGACCGGGGGCAGCATCCTCGTGCGTGGCAGCATCGGCCGACACGCCGGCGAGGCGATGTCGGGAGGCACGCTCACGATCACGGGCGACGCCGGCGACTGGCTGGCTGCCGGGATGACAGGAGGCGAGGTCCTCGTGGAGGGCGACGCCGGGGACAACGCCGCGGCGGCGCTCCCCGGCGACGATGTCGGCGTCCGTGCCGGACTCATCGTGATCAATGGCAATGCCGGCTGCCTGGCCGGTGCACGCATGCGGCGTGGTCTCCTC
Organism: Pirellulales bacterium; assembly: GCA_044337765.1. GTDB lineage: Bacteria > Planctomycetota > Planctomycetia > Pirellulales > UBA1268 > CAMCQY01. The sequence goes on from JBIIMX010000026.1 coordinate 5,452, forward strand.
GGCATAGGCGGATCCTGCGGGGAGGCGGCCGCCTTCGAAATGCGGGCCGGCACGGTGCTCGTGGCCGGACGGGTCGGCCGGCGGGCCGGCATGGGGATGCGGCGGGGCTCGCTGATCGCCCTGTCGGCCGTGCCGGAAGTGCCGCCAACCTTTTCCCGTGGGGCAGCCTGGTCTCCCAGCATCCTGCCGCTGCTGGCGGGCCGGCTCGCACGGGCCGGATTCCGGGCCACGGCGGGCCGGCCGGCCGACGCCTTCGGCGGCGTCTGGCAGCACTGGCACGGCGATCTGCTGGCAGGCGGACGCGGCGAGATTTTTCACCGACTCTGCCCCTGAGCCCAAAAATCACGGATTTCCTGAGCCCCGCTTCCGACAGGGTCGATTCTCCGGTATTCTCTGGGGCTCGCGTCCCGATCCTTCCATGTGACCTCGCACCAGCCTATGCCCACAATCAGCCAACTCGTCCGCAGCCGCCGCCGGCCCAAGCGGAAGTTTTCCAAGTCTCCCGTGCTCGACCGCTGCCCGCAAAAACGGGGTGTCTGCCTGCAGGTCCGCACGATGACCCCCAAGAAGCCGAACTCGGCTCTTCGGAAGATCGCCCGCGTGCGGCTGTCGAATCAGAAGGAAGTCACCGTCTACATCCCGGGTGAAGGACACAACCTGCAGGAGCATTCGATCGTGCTCATCCGCGGCGGCCGCGTTCGCGACCTCCCTGGTGTCCGCTACCACATCATCCGCGGCGCACTCGACACGCTGGGCGTGCAGGGTCGGAAGCAGTCGCGCAGTCTCTATGGGGCCAAGAAGGGTTAAGCAAGCATCATGGGAAACATCACATCAAGCCGCGAGCAGCTTCGTCCTGACCCCCGTTTCGGGTCGCTGCTGGCCAGCAAGTTCGTCAATTGCCTGATGGAAGACGGCAAGAAGAGCGTCGCTCAAAACATCTTCTACAAGGCGATGGACATCGTCTCCCAGAAGATCACCGATGCGGAGCCGATCGAGATCTTCAACCGCGCCATTGAAAACATCAAACCCTCGGTCGAGGTACGGTCGAAACGCGTCGGCGGTGCCGCTTACCAGGTGCCGATGCAGGTCAGCCGCAACCGGCAGCAGTCGCTGGCGATCCGCTGGCTGCTCCTGTCGGTCCGTGAGAAGAAGGGCCGCGGCACTCACGAGAAACTGGCCGAAGAGATCATCGCCGCCTACAAGCGCGAAGGTGCTGCGGTCACGAAGCGTGACAACGTGCACCGCATGGCAGATGCCAACAAGGCGTTTGCACACTTCGCCTGGTAAGGCATGGATTCCGCAGCCTCGCACCTGCTCGGGGAGTTGATCCGCGGCCGGAGCGTGGCCTCGTTGGCCACGCTGCATGAAGGCCTGCCGTTTGCCTCGATGGTGCCCTACGCCACCTGGCACGACGCCGCGAGCGACCGGCTGCTCTTCGTCACGCATGTCAGTCGGCTCTCGGCCCACACCCGCGACATGCTCGCGTCGCCGCAGGTATGCCTGCTGATCACGGCCCCGGAAGCCGGCGTCGACGCCGAGCCCGTGCCGCCGCAGGCGTTGCCACGGGTGTCGATCCCGGCCGTGGCCACGTTCATCGACCGGGAGCATCCCGACTATTCCTCGCTTGCCCGGGCGTATCTGGAAAAGTTTCCCTTCGCGGCCGACTGGTTCCAACTCGGCGACTTTTCGATCGTGTCCTTCGCGCCCTCGGGTTCGGCCCGCTTCATCGCCGGCTTCGCCCGAGCGATGACGGTCTCCGCCGCGCAGCTGCAGGCCGCCATCGGCGGCGCCCGACCGGCCTGAGTCCACGCGGCTACCGGCGATCGAGTGCCGGAGCGTTGTCGACGCTGTGCAGCACGTCCTGCAAATGGTCGGCGATCTGGTCGATCTGCATCTGAAGCACGTCGGTGGGAGACGCCAGAAACGCCGGATCGTCCCAGACCTCGGCCCGCAGCCGGGCGATGTCGAGGCGGATTTCCAAGAGCCGGATGTCGAGTGGCGAGACAGCATCGGCTTTGCGGCCATTGATTGCCGTGGCCGCCGCGAGGTGCTGCTCGGCGAGCTGGACGGCGGCACGGGCGGCCCTGCGCTGAACGGCGAATGCGTAGCCGTGAGGCTGGCCTCGCGTCTCGGCCACCTGCTCCCGCAGCAGTTCGATCCGCGTCCGCAGGGCCCGCATATCGGTCTCGGTGATCTGCCCTGGGGAGATCGCGTTGAGTTTCTTGAACTTCTCCAGCCGCGCCTCCGCCAGCCGGAGCCGCGCCGACACGTAGCGGGCGTGCAGGTCGGCGTGCCGCCAGGAGGATTCTTCAGCAGGGAGTTCAGCGGGGTCGGCGGGTGGCTGCGCGAGGGCCGAGCCAGCGGCACAGCCCAGCGTGAGCAGAGCCGCCATCGACGACACGGCGGCGGCGATGAGAAGCGTACGAACCACGGGAGCGCTGCCAGCGGGCACGCGGCACCCGTTCACGGTCATGGCGACTCCATGACGGCCCACGACGAGTCCGCAATCGACTCTACGCAATCTCACGAGGGCGGGCCTGCAACGGTGCCGTGGGGCGTTGCCCGGCGCGGACACCTTCCGCGGATCGCCTCGGCGCATCAGCCGCCCGCTACCGCACCCGCACCCGCATCGGCAGCATCATGAGTGGCCGGCCCGACGAGAGCTGCACGAGCGCGTCGGCCTCCGCGGCCAGCCCTTCGAGCCCCGGCACGCCTGCCATCCGCGCCAAGAGCATCGCCCGCATGACCGCTTCGCGGGCGAAGTTCGAGCCTGAGGCGGCCCCTGCACCGGCGAGCCGCGCCACCGGGGCGGCCTGGCCGGCCATGCCGAAGAGGTCGTCGAAGAGGCCACGCGGCTCGGGCAAGAGCACCCGCTCGATCGCCTCGTCGTCGTCGAGGCCCGCCAACTTCTTCGCCTCGTCGATGGCGTCGTCGAGCGTGCCGAGCCGGTCGACGAGACCGAGGTCCTTCGCCATCCGCCCGGTGAACACGCGGCCCTCGGCGAGCTTGCCGATGGTTTCCATGTCGAGTTTGCGGCCGGAGGCCACCTTCGACGTGAACAGCCGGTAGACGTCCTTCATGGTCGCCAGAAACACCTCCCGCTCCTGCTCGGTGAACGGCGTCTGCATCGAGAGCCAGCCGGCGTTGCGGCCCTTCGCCACGACGTCGGTGTGCACGCCATATGTTTCCAGCGCCTTGCCGACGGCGATCTTGCCGCCCACCACGCCGATCGATCCGGTGAGCGTGCCCGGGGCGGCCACGATTTTGTCGGCCGCGACCGCCACGTAATAGCCGCCGCTGGCCGCGGTATCCCCAAGGCTCGCCACCACCGGCTTCGTGGTCCGCTCGGCCTCCCGCCAGATCAGGTCGCTGGCCAGCGCCGACCCGCCGGGCGAGTCGATCCGCAAGACGATCGCCGCCACCTTTTCGTCCTTCGCCGCATCGCGGATCGCCTTGATGACGCTGCCGGAGCCGGCCGAGCCTCCCGCGAGCAGATCGTCCTTCCCCTTCCCCTCCTTGATCTCGCCCGTGAGGTGGATGATCGCAATCTGCTTGTCCTTGCCGGCGGCAGCGGCCTGCTTCTGGCCCGACAGCAGTTCGACGAGCTTCACGAGCCCGCCGATGCCGGAGAAATCGTTGTCCATTTTCTGCTCGGCATAGTCACGGGCTATCTTCGGCTCATCGATCTTCAGCCGGCCGGCCAGGCCGCTGATCACCTCATCCTCGTAGGCGACGGCGTCGATCAGCTTCGCCTCGAGGGCCGCCTCGGGCGTGAACACACCGGTGTCAATCAGCGTGCGGACCTGATCCGCAGGAAGCTTCCGATCCGCGGCGATCCGCTCCACGAGTTGCTCGTAGAGATCGCCGACGAACTGCTCGTATTGGGCCCGCAGTTGCGGGCTCATGCTCGTCCGCGTGAGCGGCTCGCCCGCGCCCTTGAACTCGCCGACCTGCAGGATCTCGGCATCGACGCCGAGTTTGTCGAGCATCGCCTTGAAGAACGTTACCTCTGTTCGCACACCGGTGATCTCGAGCGTGGCCGCCGGCGGCATCGCCACCGTGTCGCAGGCTGATGCAACCACATAGTGCACTGGATCACCACCGATGAGATGGGCGGCCACCGGCTTGCCGGCCTTGCGGATCCGGCCAATCGCCGCCCGCAGTTCCTCGGCACGGCCGCGGCCGATGGCAGGGGATTCGATCGACAGCACGACTCCTTTCACCCTGGAATCGCCCGCGGCCTTGTCGAGCCGCTCGATCAGCCGGTGCAAGTGCGGCGAGACATCGGCCAGCAGCCCCCCCTGCCCGACCCCGTCGGGAATGGAGCCGGCGAGGGCGATATGGGCGATCACGGCTGTCTTCTTCTTGGCCGGTTTGTCGGTGGACTTGGCCTCCTTTTCAGCCGTATCGGCTGTTGTATCGGCCGTCGCCGTCTGCCCCTGAACGGCCGCGGGCGAGTACAGGACCACCGACAGACCCATGGCCATCAGGCAGACGACGCCGAAAACTGAGTCAGCAGAGGTACTTCGAACGACACGCTGGAAGCCGGAAAAAGGATGCATGCTGGCGAAACTCCCGAGAAAACGTGAACCGAGCAACCGGGCCTCGAAAAGCCGAAAACAATGGGACTTGAAAATGAACGGCCGTATAGTAAGATACTTGCGTCCAGACCACTGAGAACCGTTCGCACAATCGCTCCGTCCGCTCGCAGTGATTGTGCTGATCATACACCAGCGGGCTGCCGCTCCACCGAACCATCACTCACGAGACCACACCCCCGAAGGAAAGCGTCGTTCACGCTCGACACATATGTCCAAAACCGCCGCCTCCAAAACGTTGTCCAAAAAGGCTTCCACCCGCTCGGCTGCCGCAAAGTCGGCGGGAAATCGCCCGCTCGCCTCGGCCGCTGCACTACGAAGCGTCGCCTCGCTCCAGAACGGCCTGCTCCAAACAGCTGGTCGGGGCCGAACTGTCGATGCGGGCGTCACGGAGGGCGAAGACGCGCCGACCGAGCGACAATTGGAGATCTATGCCTTCATCCGCGACAAGATCCATTCCCGTGGCTACGGTCCCACCGTCCGCGAGATCGGCACCGCCTTCAAGATCCGTTCCCCCAATGGCGTGGTCTGCCATCTCAAGGCACTCGAGCGCAAGGGGCTGATCACCCGGGGCAAAAACATGTCTCGGGCGATCGAACTGGTGGCAGAGCCAGCCCATCTCCGCGGCCTACCACTGGCCGGCTGGGTGGCGGCTGGCACGCTGCGTCCGGCGGAGGAGCAGAGCGAGCGGATTGATTTCGATTCACTTTTCAAGCGTGACAATCACTTTGTGCTCAAAGTGATGGGTGATTCGATGATCGACGCGCAGATCGCCGACGGCGATTGGGTAGTGATCCAGAAGAAGCAGACCGCGCATTCCGGCGACATCGTGGTGGCGCAGACTGAAGATGGCGAGGCCACGCTCAAACAGTGGTTCCCGGAGCGTGACCGCATCCGCCTGCAGCCCGCCAATCCCTCGATGAAACCGATCTATGTGAAGAACGCGCGGGTGCTGGGCGTGCTTGTTGGCGTGGTCCGCAAGACGGGGTAGTGGCCTCAGGCCACCGGCGCAGCTTCCTGAAGTTGGTGCAGCTTGTTGTAGAGCGTCTTGAGGCTGATGCCGAGTTCTTCGGCGGTGCGCGCCTTATTGCCCTGATTGCGTTCCAACCCTTCGAGGATTGCCCGCATCTCAAGCTCACGGAGGCTCTCCGGCTTGCGCGGTGGCATCGTAGCAACCGGCGGCAAGACGGGCTGCGCAACGGTCTGCAAGACGGGCGCGCCGTTGGCATCGGCTGCCACTCCGGTAACGGCCGTCGCGCTGGGCGTTGCCCGGGGGAGCGAGGCTCCCAGACGCACCGGCAGATGCTCGAGCGAGAGAGGCAGTTCGTCGCAGAGCACCAGCGCATGTTCAATCACGTTGGCCAGTTCGCGAACGTTTCCAGGCCACCGATGGTGTGCAAGCACCTCGAATACCTCCGGCAAGGCGACGACGGCGTCGGGCGGGGTCTGCGGTCGCGCCTGATGCACGAAATGCCGCACCAACTCCGGTAGATCGTCGATCCGATCGCGCAGCGGCGGGATCGCGACTTCAAACGTGTTGATCCTGAAGAGCAGGTCCTCCCGAAAATCCCCGGTCGACACCATGTCTTCGAGCGAGCGGTGGGTGGCACAGACCACCCGCACGTCCACCGTGATCGGCTGATTGTCACCCACACGACGGATCTCACCGCTCTCCAGAGCCCGCAGCAGCCGCGACTGCAGCGGCTTCGGGAGCTCGCCGATTTCATCGAGGAACAGCGTTCCTCCGTCGGCCACCTCGAAGAGCCCTGCTCGGTGCTCATCAGCGCCGGTGAAGGCGCCCTTGCGATGACCGAACAGCTCGCTTTCTACAAGGTGTTCCGGCAGCGCACCGCAGTTGACCGCCACCAACGGTCCGGTGGCTCGGGGGCTGCCTTCATGGATGGCCCGGGCGACCAGTTCCTTGCCCGTGCCGGTCGCGCCGCGGACGAGCACGTTTGCATCGCTGGCCGCGACGCGAGCGACCAGCCGCCGCACCCGCTCCAAGCCTGCAGAAGCACCCACGAGCTGATTCGTGCCCTCGGCACGACGCACGCGGCGCTCGAGCGCCCGCAGCCGGCTCGTCAGTTCCCGCTTCTTCCGCACCCGCTCGAGAACAGCCTGGATCTCGGCAAGCTTGCAGGGCTTGGTGAGGTAGTCGAAGACCCCTTGCCGGACCGCTGCCACGGCGCTTTCGAGAGATGACTTGCCCGTGATGATCACAGCCTCGGTATCGGCCGATGTTTCCCGCACCCGCGCGATCACCTCCAGCCCGCCCACGCCCGGCATGTCCAGATCGACGATCACGCAGTCGTAGGCGGTGCGGTCGAGCGCAGCCAACGCCGTGCGACCATCCGGGCAGACCGTCGCCTCATGACCAAGCCGGGGCAGTTCGATCCGCATCAGTTCCTGGATCGAGGTCTCGTCATCGGCAAACAGGATTCGCATCGGCCTGGCGTGCTGCTTCATGGCAAACCTCCCGGATGAGCGTTAGGCGGCTTGGGGATGCTGGTCGTTGTCGGCGATGGGCGACTGCGGAGCGCCCGCACCGCCCACGACCGCCAACGGCAGCATGACGCGGAATGTGGAGCCCTGCCCTGTCCCGGCGCTCATGGCCGCGATCCGGCCGCCATGATCGCCGACGATACGGTGCACGATCGACAGGCCCAGGCCCGTTCCCTGCCCCGAACGGCGCCGGGTGAAGAACGGCTCGAAGAGATGCTCGAGGACCTCCTCAGTCATGCCGCAGCCGTCATCGATGATCGTCAGCATCGCCTCGGTGCCGCTCCTGCGCACACCGACGCGGACATGCCCCGTTTCGTCGACTGAGTCGAGCGCATTGACGAGCAGGTTGAGGACCACCTGCTTGATCTCCTGCGGATTCACCATCACGAGCACGTCCGGCCCCTCGTCGATCTCGATCGAGCGGCCGGCGAATCGGCCGACATGCCGCAGCATGTCGGCCACGTCGGCGACGAGCGCGACGAGCGCCGTGGCCTGCCGTCGCACCTCGCCCAGCCGTGAAAAGTCGAGGAGCTTCTCGGTGATTCCCTTGCAGCGAAAGGCCTCGTTCTGGATCAGCTCCAGATAGCGTTTCACAATCTTCGCTTCTCCGTCGTCCGTGGCCACGCCCTCAAGCCGGCTCTCGAGCGACTCGGCACACATCGCGATCGATGCCAGCGGGTTGTTGATCTCGTGGGCGACGCCTGCCGCGAGAAAGCCGACGCTCGCGAGCTGTTCGCTGCGAATCACTTCACGGGTGCGGAGTTGTACCTGCCGGTCGAGGTCGTCGCGGATCTCCTCGAAACGCTCCGTCATGTCGTTGAGCGCGGCAGCCAGTTCCGCCATCTCGTCGCTCGTATCGAGCTTCAGTCGAAACCCGAAATCACCAGCCGCAACCCGTCGGGAACCGTGGCCGAGCAGACGGAGCGGCCGGAAGACCCAGCGGTAGCTCAACGCGCCAAGCGCCGCCAACAGGGCCGCAGCTGCCGTGGCCGAAGCCCAGGTGGTGACGATCAACGTGCGGTAGCCACTGCGGACCTCGTGCGAAAGGTCGCTGAGCCGCTCCTGCAGAAACGTGGGCAAAGCGGCTGACAGTTTCGCCAGCCGGTCGAGGTGTGGCCCGCTTTCGAGCAGCCTGCCCCGCTGCCATGGCACGCTGTTCCCGTCTCCTGCGGCAGCGTCCGCTGCCGGCGGCATGGGTGGCTCCAATGCGACGATCTGATCGATGGTATCGAGGCACTGCGCGATCGCCGCGGCCGTTTCCCGCTCGCGACTGCGATCGCCGAACGGAAACGGCATGCCGTCCAGTTCACCCTCGACCAGTTCCTCGCAATAACGGCCAAGCGTCCAACGAGTGTGAGCGATCTGTCCTGTAAAGGTATCGGCGAAGAGGGGCTGGTCGTCGTTCTCGGCCTCAGTCACGACGGCAGGCGCAGGCCCCAACAGTCCGAATGCAGCCTCTCCAGAGAGTGCCCGAGCGTGCACCAGTCGCAGGCGCCCGACGCTGGCGTTGAGATCGCTGGCCCGGGGCAACTCGGCGGCCCGGCAGCTCAGCGACCGCACCAGCCGTCGGTACGAATAGACGCCGAGAAAGCTGCTCGCCGACAACACGGCCACCATGATGCCGACGAGCGCGCCGCCGAGAAGCAGTTTGTTGCGAATGGGGCGTCGCTTGATCACATCCGGGTTCCCTGTTGGCAGGCTGCGGCGGCGGGGGAACGTAGCAAAAGCCGCGAGGCACCAAAAGGCGACTTCTGCAGGCGAACCGTGGCATCTGGCAGCCGTGCGGGCGGGCCGCGTTTTGGAAGTCCGCCCGGCACCGCGACCCAAACCAGCTACACGAGGCCGAACCGCTTCCGCAAAAACCACTCGGTGCACATGAAGGCGGCCAGGAGCAGGAACATCGGCCACTTGTCCCAGACCGCAAACGACCAATCTTCCGTGGTCTGAAAAGATGCCGGCTTCTTGGCGATCTCGTCGAAAATGCCCGGCAGCTCCTCGGGCAGCCGCACACCTCCGCCGGTCGCTTCGGCCAACTGCCGCATGAGCAGCGGATTTGCCCGAGGGTTGGCCAGTTCGAGATCCTGCCGCACCACGGTGAATCGTGCGGCGCGTTCCCGCGGGGCCGGCTCTCCAGGCCGCGATGCCTTCACCAGCAGCTTCCAATCGCCGGGATCGGTGAAGTCGGCCGCCGTGCCGGTGAAGGTATCACCACGTCTCGCGATGCGGACGGGCCGCTGCTGGCCGGTCGGTGACACCGCAAACGCTTCGACCGCCACGTCGGTCAGCGCCGTGCCATCGGGCTTCGTCAGACCGGCATCGAACGCGAGTGGAACGCCGGCGGAAATACGACGCTGCGCGAGGCGGATCCAGAGCGAGTCCTGATCGGTATCGTCCTGCTTTGCGAGCCAGAGGACCAGCTGCCGCCAGAACCGCCGGTGTTGTTCGACCGCGCCCTGCATGGCCCATCGCCAGGTTGAATCAGCCGCAAAGGCGAGCACGCGGCCGTCTCCGTACTCGCGCCCCACGAGCAGCGGCCGGCCGTCGGCCGTCACCGCCAACGGCTTCGCCGAAGGCACGAGCCGGCCGAGGTCATTCGCTCCTTCGAGTGGCGGCAGCGCCTGCCACACGGCGCGAGAGTCCTGCTCGCTCTTGCCCTGCCGCAGGATCGACACGCCGCCGAAGCGCGCGTCGGGCAGCATCTGCAGAGGTCCCTTGAGATGGAGGCTCTCGCGAACCGGTCCGTCGAAAGGCTGCCTCGCGAGACGGTCGGGCTCGAAGGGCAGTGCCGGTGCGAGTATGGAGCTGCCCCAGCCGCCCGCCTCGAAGGCATGAAACCCTCCAAGCAGGCCGATGCCGGCACCGGCCTGCACTTTGCGGAGAATCTTCTGCAGGTCCTCACGCCGCATCGCCGCGGAATCGAGATCGCCGATCAGAAAGACGTTGTAGTCACCCGATAGTTGCCGGCCGAGATCGACCGGCCAGGTGTCGCGTCGCCCCGAATCGATCCACCGGAAGTCGACCTGCATGTCGGGGCTGGCCGACAGCACGCGTCTCAGGAATCGCTGCTCAACCCGCAGGCTCCCCTCGAGGTAGAGAACCCGCAGGCCACCATCGGCGACCTCCACGAACGTGGAAAGTTCGTTGTTCGTGACCACGACCTCTCCCTCCTGCCTTTCAACGACAAGCGACAGCTTCCGCTCGCCAAGGCTCTGAGGTGTCCAGGCGAGGCGGACCGCCTCCTCGACCTCCGCTCCGCCTTTCACGGTGGTGCGGGCCACTTCCTCCATGCTGCCGGCGTCGTTCTCGGCCAGCAGCTTCACCACCGCATCCCGATCGGCCACCCCCTCCAGCCGCACGCGGCCGGCGACCTCGAGCTGGTTCTTGAGATAGACAGTCTCACCCACCGACAGGTTGACGATCGCCGCGTCGCGGCCTTGCCCAGCCCCGCGTTGCTGGCCGAAGGTGACACTCCACAGCGGCACGCCCGCATCGCCGATGGCACGGGCGGCTGTCTGCGGCGGTTCATCCCGCGGCGGATAGGCGTGCTGGCCTCCGTCGCTGAGCACGATCACTCCGACGAGCTGCCGGCCGGCACCGGCCCGTGCGGCTTCGGCGATGGCCGCGCCGATCGCCGTCTGATCGGACGTCTTGCCGGCCTGCCACTCTGTGAAAGGAAACGGATTGCCCGCGGCCGCAACCACGGGCCGCAGCTCGCGGTCGAAAACGTAGGTCGCGATGTCGAAATCACCCGCTTCGACCAGCGACTCCGCGGCAGGCCGCGCAGCGGTGATCGCCGCCGTCAATTCATCCCAGCGGGTCCGGCCGTTGGCACCATCCGCCACGGTCATGCTCTTCGAAGCGTCCGCCAGCACCACCACCGTGCCCTGTTGCCTCGCCTGACGGGTCGAAACGAACGTCGGCCTCAGCATGCAGAGCACAATCGCCAGAAAACCGCCGAGCCGCAGGAGCACGAGCACGAGCACCCGACCAGGAGACACACGGGAACGGTCGGGCGGCACGGCGAGCAGCACGGCCAGCAGCACGGCCGCGATCAGGCCCACCGACAGCCACGAGCCGACGGGGTCAAAGTGAACTGCGATCCGTTGCACCGACGTCACCGCCATCATGCGCCGGCCTCCTGCTCGACCGCCTCTGGCAAGGGTGGCGGCTCCGTGGCCGCTCGGCCAGACAGCGGTGCCCGTGTCGCCGCGGCAGCCGCCTTCGCGTGATCGACAGCAGCATCCTCGGCAGCCGCCGCAAACTCGGCCGCTGGCCCCGCACCGGCCGCGATTTCTTCGCGGGGAGTATAGAACCGGTTGGCCACGACCCAATCGGCCGCCATCACGGCAGCGACGAGCAGAATGATCCAGCCGAAGAGTTCGGAGCCGACGCGTTCCAGATTCACATCACGAACAAGCTCCGCCTCGGTCCGTGCGACTCGCTGGTCCTGCCCCCACACCGCGGCGAGGCTTTCGGGTTTGAGACGCGTGAAGTCGGTGGCCGAGGGATCGAGCGTGGCACTAAATCCGGTGGCCACGCCCCC
>JBIIMX010000343.1:0-4115 GCA_044337765.1 Pirellulales bacterium
CCGGCGACGAACATGCCGCCCAGAACGGCCAACGGCACGCCCGCGGACGAACGCCAGCCGGACCGCGAAAAAAACCGTTCCGCCATGTCGATATCGTGGCCCGCCGCCGGCGTGGCGGCCGGCACGACCTCGCGACGCGTCTGGGCGGCGAGCGTGCCGAGCTGATCGAGCTGGGTCTTCATCCGCTGCCGCTCCTCTTCCATGCCCCGCTGCATGTCGTGCAACCGGGTCTCGAACGACTGCGTCGCCTCCTGCACCCGCGACTCCACGGTCTTTTGCAAGGTCGCGTTCAAGGCGGCGGACTGCTTCTCGAAGTCGGTGCGTGCCGACTGCAGTTTCTTTTCCATCTCCGCCTGCATGCGGGCCTGCATCTCGGTGCCGCGTCCCTCGACCTCCTGCCGCATCTGCTGCTGCAGTTGGACGCCACGCTGCTCCACGTCGCGTTCCATCTGCTGCTTCATCGTCTGCGCCTTGCGTTCGGCATCCTGCTTCGCACGTTGCATCTCGGCCTCCGCCTTTGCGGCGGCGCCCTCGAGCGCCTCGGCGATGCGACGGCGGCCCGGCAGGATGAACGGCCGGCCGCCACGGTCGCCGGCCGCGACGATGCCCGTTTGTGACGCTGCTCGCACCGGCACGGCTCCCGGCCGGGCGACGGCCAGGCTGGCCCGCGTCCGCCGCGGCGGTTCGGAGCGGGTTTCGTCGTGCCGGGGCGGAGGTGCCGCTGCCGGCGGGTTGGACGGTGCCGGTTGCGGTGCCGCTGGCGAAGGAGACGCGGCGTCGGGCGGGGCCAAGGGCCGAACCCGCGGGCGCCTCAGCGCCTCGGGAACGACCATCCCCTCGAAGGCCCACCGTGACGGCATGGCGGCGGCGAGCGGCTGCGTGAGCCGTGGCAGGTCCGAGAGCGGAACGAGAATCCCTCCGAGCACGATCATCGGCAGGAGCAGCACGGGCAGCACGCCCGCGGCCGCCTCGGCGGTCTGGAGCGTTGCCGAGATGAACAGGCCGAGCGCACCGCCGGCCAGGGCCGCCGCGTAGAGCACTGCGTAGAGCTGCCACCAGGGCGTATCGAGCCGGCACGCCCAGGCCACGATGCCCAGCAGAAGTGCCGACTGCACGGCGGCAATTCCCAAGAGCACCGTCATCTTGGCGGCCACGTAGGCCGGAATGGAAAGACCCACCATCCGCTCCCGGCGGTAGATGGGCCATTCAGTGACGATTTCACGGGCCGTGCTCGAGCAGCCGAACCAGATCGCTGCCAGCGAGGTGACGAACAACGTGGTCGCCACATTGACGCCGATCTTGGGCCAGATTTCGAGAGAGGGCTCATGCCGCACGACCTTGCCGAACACCGCGGCAATGAGCAGGCCGACCAGCGGGGCCTGCGCGAACATGACGACGCTGTTCCAGCGGTCGGCGGCCTTCACGGCCAGCGTTCGTTGCACGAGGGTGCGCCACTGCGTGAACGGGGCGATGGTGCGACGTTTCGGCGGCTGGCGGTCGGACGCGGCGTCGGCGTGGCGGCTGGAGCGGCGATCGACCCAGATCGATTTGGCCACCGACTGCTGCCACTGCCTTACCCAGTCGTTCACCGGCCGGGTGGCGAGGCCGCGGAGCAGACCATCGACGCTGGTCGCCGCCGCCGCACCCGGCACGGGCGGCTCAAAAAACGCCACAGCATCGGGCCATGCCCGGCCGAACCAGGCCAGCCTGCCGATCTGACCGGTGGAGGCATCCCGCGCGATCACCGCCACCGCGTCGAACTTCTGGAAGGCGTCGAGACTCGGCTGGTGGATCGTGACCAGGATCGTCTTGCCCGCGTCGGCCAACGACCGCAAGAGGTCGATCACCGAGAGGGCGTCGGTGCTGGAGAGCCCCGACGTCGGCTCGTCGAGCACGAGAATCGGCGGATCGGTGAGGAGTTCCATGGCGAGATTGACCCGCTTCCGCTGGCCGCCGCTCACGCCGCGCTTCCGCTGGTCGCCCACGCGTGTCTGTTCCGTGCCATCGAGCCCGAGCTGGGCGATCACGGCACGAATCCGCCTGGCGATCTCTTCGCTCGTCGTGTCGGGTGGCAGGCGGAGCCGCGCCGCATACCAGAGCGCCTGCCAAACGGTGAGGTCGGCGTGAAGAATGTCGTCTTGGGGCACATAGCCGATGCGGCCGCGGAAAAGATCGTAATGCTCGTGAAGATCGAGTCCTCCGACAACGAGCCGCCCTTCGGCGGGCACCACCTCGCCGTTGAGCACCGACAGCAGTGTGCTCTTGCCGGCGCCGCTGGGGCCCATGATCGCCACCATCTCCCCCGGCTGCACGACCAGCGACACGTCTTCGAGCAGCCGGCGTCCCGAGGCGGCGACTGCGACGCCGGTGGCCTCGATCACGTCGGCCGGCGCATGGAGAGGCGTGAGCGACAGACTGTCGGCGGCGAGCCGAAACCGCCTGTCGCCAACCTGCACGATCGTGCCCGGACCGATTTCCATCGGCCTGTCGATCCGGCGGCCATCCACGAAGGTGCCGTGCATGCTGCCGAGATCACGGACAACGACACGGCCGCGTTCGTGCGTGACCGTGGCGTGAAGCGCGGAAACGACCGGGTGGTCGATGGCGACGTTGGCCCCCGACCGTCGCCCGAAGGTGACGATCGCGGACGGTCCCAGCTCGATGGCCTCGTCTGCCGCCGGCAGAGGCTGCGTCCGCTCCAGCAGGTCGCGGAGCGTCGTCATCGGCAGCGTCGTGGAGCCGACCGTGATCACGGTATCGAGATCGATGCGCTCCCGTTCGATCCTACGCGGTGGGGAGCCGACGAACGTGCCGTTGCGGCTGCCGAGATCCTCCAGCCAGAGTCCTCCATCGGCCACGACCACGCGGGCATGCCGGGCCGACACACTCGTGTCGTGGAGCACCAGATCGTTCGTGGCAGCCCGACCGATCAGCACGATGCGGGGCTGGTGGGTGATCGGAGGGCGATGGGGCGATGGCGTCATGCGACCGATGAAAAAGCTGGGAGACCCCTTTCTGGGAGTCTACATCTGTTGTCAGGCTATGTCGCTTTTCCGGATTGTGCAAAATCGGCTGCCGACGGTAGCTTTTCCCCGAACCGGGCAAGAAAGAATCGTCGCGTGAGACCGCCTGCCATGAGCCGTTCCCTGCCGCACGTCGGGCTCTGGCCGCGGCTGCCCGAGAGCACCCACGGTTACGTTGCGGAACTGCTGGCCATCCACCCCGTCGATGTGCGGCTCAGCCGTCCGCGACGGACAAAACTCGGTGATCACCGGGGGCCGACGGCCCTGCGGCGGCGGCACCGGATTTCCGTCAATATCGACCTGAATCCCTACGCCTTTCTCACCACGCTGCTCCACGAGATCGCCCACGCCACCACGTGGGAATCCCACCGCGGAAGGAGTCGCCGAATACGGCCGCACGGAGCGGAATGGAAGGCGGAATTCGAACGGATCCTCCGGCCGGTGGTGGATGGCGGCATGCTGCCGGAGGATGTCGCCGCCGCCCTCAAGCGGGCGATGCGCAGTCCTGCGGCGGCGACATGCAGCGACCGGGATTTGATGCTCACGCTGTCCCGATACGATGCGGTCGATCCGGAGCTCGTATTCGTGGAAGCGCTCCCTGTCGGAACGATCTTTCGCACGGACGGCGGCAGAGTGTTTTGCCTGGGCCGGAAATTGCGAAGCCGCTACCGTTGCGTCGAGCAGCGGACGGGCCTCGAGTATCGGATGCACCCGCTGTACCGGGTGACACCCGTGGCGAAGTAGGCGTTGTGCAGGTGCCGACGCCGTCAGCGGCGAGCCTCTCCCCGAGGTGCCGCCTCCCCCGCGCGGGCTTGCCGTCGGCGAACCGAGTTGCCGTAGACGTGCAACGGCCGGTTGGGGCGTTGTTCGATCGGCGTGCTCTTTATCTGATCCCGTTCGCTGCCAAACGTGATCACGCGGGGATCGAATCCGGCTCCCGCGGCCGCTCCTGCCGTCGCGGCCGCGACCGCTGCCACGAGGACAACCCTGAGCATGACCATAGACCAACTGACTCCCTCGGTTTGATTGTCGAGTGAGAGCGGCCGGACATCGAAAAAGCCGCACTCTCGAGCATCGCTTTCGACTTTGTTG
>JBIIMX010000288.1:0-4657 GCA_044337765.1 Pirellulales bacterium
CGTCGCGAGGTTCTCGAAGCGGCCGGTCCGGCCGCCGAGCCTCGCCGCCAGTTCGCCGGCCCGGCCGACGGTGCGGTTGACGACGACAACGTCGCGGGCGCCCGCCTCTCGCAGGTAGCGGAGCGTTTCGCCCGCCATCTTGCCGGCACCGATCAGCAGCACCCGCTTGTCGTCAAACCGTTCGAAGACACCGCTGGCGAAATCGGCGACGGCCACGCTCGGGATCGACAGCCGCTCGCGACCGATGGCGGTCTCCGTGGCCACGCGCTTCGCGGTCCGGAGAGCCGCCTGAAACATCTCGCCCGTGAGAGGACCGGAGGTGCGGCTCTGCTGCGCGAGGCTCCACGCCTGCTTCACCTGCGCAACGATCTGCGGCTCGCCGAGCACCATGCTGTCGAGGCCGGCCGCCACGCTGAAAAGGTGGCGGACCACCGCCGCGTCACGGTCGCCGGTGAGTACGGGCGTGAGCAGGCTGGCGTCGATGCCGCGGCATTCGGCCAAGAACGACACGAGCTGGTCGGGCGGCGGCGGCGGCACGTCTGCCTTCGCTCCGGCGGCGTAAAATTCCACTCGGTTGCACGTGGACAGGAGTACGGCCTCCCGACCGGGAAACAGCTCGCGAAACCGCGCGAGCGCCTCGGCGGCCTGCTCTGCCGAGAAGGCCAGCCTCTCACGAAGCGCCAAGGGTACCGTGCGATGGGTTCCACCCACGAAGGCCAACGTCATGGCGTGGCCTCCCGTTCTCCTGCAGGCATGTCGTTTCCAGACATGTCTTCGACGGGCCGGTCTTTTCCAGACAGGTCTCCTGCAGTCTGGTCTTCAGTGGCCGCCGGCTGCACCGGGGGCACGCCGTGCCGTGTCGCCCCAAAGAGTCCCCAGAGAATCGACGCCGTCAGCACGCCAAAGCTGACCAGCGACAGCCAGGCTGCCATTCGCGGGGCGTCGGCGCGGCGGCGGGCAACGCGGGCAGCGATCGCCGCGGCCACCAGCCACGCCACCAGCCCGGCCATCCGCAGCACCACAGGATCAGTCCAGGGCACGGTCTCCAAGAGCCCACGTTGACGGTTGACGGCGTTGAGCACCATTCCAGAGAGGAAGCCAGCGGAGGCCGTCCAGGCGGCGATTCCAAGGGTGCGGTCGGTGGCGTTCGCGAGCCGTTCGAGGCTCGGCAGGCGGAAGCTGCGCAGCGGCGGCTGTTTGCGAGCCAGCCTGCCCGCCTGAATCAGCCACAGGACCCCCGCCAGGGCGCCGATGGCCACGGCCACGCTTGCCGCCAGGTTGAAGCCCCCGTGGATCGCTCCCCAGATCTGCGTGGCCGGGCTCTGCGGAAACGGCGAACGGCTGGAAACCTGCGCGGCACCGATGAGCCCCAGCACGACAGGCAGCATGAACAGGCCGACGGGGGTACGCGGATTTGAGATCGTGAGCCAGAGATAGCCGCCGGCCAGCAGCCAGGCCGCCAACAGGTACCAATCGAACGCGCTCGACAGTGGCACCGCCGGTTCGTTGGCCGCCCTCCAGACGAGGAACAGCGTATGGGCCACCAGACCGGCCAGAGCGAAGGCAATCATGGCCGCTCCCCGCACGCCGGAGCGGAAGAGCAACCGCGAAGCCTCGCACGCCAGCGCCACGGCGTAGCTCGCGGCGAAGCAGACGACAGATATGCCCGAGACGAATTCGACCATGGCTGATCCCTGCGGTGACTCACGAATTATTGTAGTCTGCCGGAAAAATAGGGACGGGAGCGAATTTCGCTCCCGTCAAATTCCGCTACTGTATCGTTCCGAGAGTTCGCTGCTGACCTGCGGACTTCCCTTCAGTCACTCAATTTCTCCAGCACGCGTTCGAGCACCCGATGTCCAACCCCACCCCAGCCCAGCCGGAGCGTCCTACGCTGGTTCTGGCCTCCGAGGGCAGCCTCTCGGCGGCCGAGCGGCGCGGGCAGGCCCTCCTCATGCGTGCCTGCCGTCGCGAGCCGGTGGAACGCACGCCTGTGTGGCTGATGCGGCAGGCAGGCCGCTACCTGCCGGAATACCGCCGGGTGCGGGAACAGGTCGACTTCATGGGGCTGGTCAAGAATCCGCGGCTGGCCGCGGAGGTGATGCTCGCCACGGTCGACCGGCTTGGCGTCGATGCGGCGATCATCTTCAGCGACCTGCTGCCGATCCTCGAGCCGATGGGCATGGATCTGGAGTTTGCCGCGGGCGAGGGCCCCGTGATCCACAATCCGCTCCGGGAACCGGCCGACGTGCATCGGCTCCAGGAACTCGAGAATCTCGACCAGCTCGGCTACGTGATGGACGTCGTCCGGGCCACCCGCGCGGGACTCGATGATTCTATTCCCGTGATCGGCTTCGCCGGCGCGCCCTTCACGCTGGCCGGCTACTGCATCGAGGGCGGCACGAGCAAGGCCTGGCTGCATACCAAGTCGCTCATGTACCGCCACGAGGCGGCCTGGCACGACCTGATGGGCAGGATCGCCCGCGCCGTGAGCCGCTATCTGGTGGCGCAGCTCGATGCCGGTGCGCAGCTCGTTCAGCTCTTCGACAGCTGGGTCGGCTGTCTCTCACCCGACGACTACACCCGCTATGTGCTGCCCCACAGCCGCACGGCGATCCGCGAGGCGGCGCAGCGGGCGCCGGTGATCCACTTCGCCACCGGCAATCCGGCCCTGTTGCCGCTCCTGGCCGAGGCGGGCGGCTCCGTGATCGGCATCGACTGGCGGATCGAACTCGGCGACGCCTGGCGGATGGTCGGCGAGACCCGAGCCGTGCAGGGCAACCTCGATCCGGTGGTGCTCCTGGCCGACCGCGACACCGTTCACCGACAGACACGGCACGTGCTGGCCCAGGCCGCCGGTCGCCCCGGCCATATCTTCAATCTCGGCCACGGCATCCTCCCCCAGACGCCAGTGGAAAACGTGCTCGAACTGATCGCCACGGTGAAGGCCGGATAGCGGCCAAGAAGGCACGCCCCTCGCCAAGCCCGACCCCGGCGGGGTACAACAGCGTGTTGCGCGCAAAACGGCCCCGCTGCCGTTGCGTCGTGCGCAACCACATTCCCATCTGGTGCGCGCCGCATGACGAGCCTCGAAAAACGCCTGTTCCATCTGTTTGAACCCGCCGATGTCTCGAAGGCGCGGGCGGTTGTGCTGAAGCGGGTCTGGTGCCCGCGGGTCGGGCAGGTCCATGCCACCATCGACGGTGACGATGGCGAGGCACAGGAAGTGAGGCTGGAACTCTCGGCCCGCCGCAAGGGCGGCATGTCGCTCGAAAGCCACTCCACGAGCCCGTTGGGCCGGACAGGCAAGCCGTGCGCGCTTTTGGCCGCCGTGTTGCTCGAGGTCGATCGCCGCGGACTGTTCTCGAACCTGCACGATCACACGCCGCTGGCGCTCGACATCGTGGCGGCGGAAGACCACGAGGAGCCGGTGACCGAGGAGGACACGAGCTCCGAACAGGACGACTCCCAAACGGATCGGAAAGTGTCCCGCGGACCCGCGGTGCGGACGGTGTCGCCCACGACAGCCCCGGTTGTCTCCGGTAGCCGCTCGGGCTCGTCGCGGCTGCCCGCATGGGCTACCGAACTCGAGGAGCGGCGCCGGCTCGTCGAGCCGGCCGTCCGTGACCGCATGGTCACGATCACTGACAGCCGCCGGTCGATGGGCGCGGTGATCTTCCTGCTCGACCTCGCCGCCTCGGCCGATGCGCGGGCGGCCGTGCTCGTGCCGGGACGGATGCAACTCGACGTCGCGGGCAATGCCACAGGCAGGCCCCGGCCCATCGTGATCGGCCCTGGACAGGTGGAACTCGACCAGCTCGACGCACAGGAGCGGTCGATCCTCGCACAGCTCGTCGGAGCCACGGCCGTGAGTGAAACCGGCATCATCGAGCCGCTCGAACGCCGCACGATCGCCCGCGTGGTGGTCAGCTCGCAGTCGGCCGCCACACATCTGGCCATGCTCTGCGAAACCGGCCGGCTCGTGCTGCAACCCGAGCCGCGCAGGAACCCAGACCTGGTCGTGCCGCTGGTCTGGGACGGCGGTCGTCCCTGGGAGTTCGCCCTGGTACTCGAGCCAGACGACGTCGCGAGCACCCGCGCCGAGACCGTTGCCGACATGGCCGCCGAGGGCAAGCCTTTGCCACGGCCCGGCCGGGCAACGCTCCGCGGCATGCTCGTCCGCGGCAGCGAACGGAAGGATCTGCGGACTCCCCACGCGATCCTGCGATCGGGGCTGATCGTGTTCGAAGATCGGCTGGCCCGGCTGGCCGTCACCGGCATGGGCGGCTGGATGGACCAGTTTGAACGACGGGGGCCGATCGAGTTTTCCGGTGCACAGGTCGACGGTCTTATCGATCGGCTGGCCATGGTGGCCGATCTGCCACGCCTGGAACTGCCGGGCTGGACCGGCTGGCGGATCGAATCGGGGGCTCCCCGACCCAAGCTCGTACTCGATGACTCACCTACCGTCACGCTCGATGAGGACGAAGAGGGGCTGCCTCCTGACGGCGGCCGGCCCGCGCGGGTGGCCCGCCGCCGCTCGACGCCTCGGGTGCAACTGGCCGGCCGAATCTGGTTTGACTATGCGGGCATCCTGATCGCAGCCGATGCTTCTGCAGGCGGAGCCACCGATCCCGCCCGAAGGATCCTCGTGCGC
>JBIIMX010000289.1:0-4656 GCA_044337765.1 Pirellulales bacterium
GGAACATGCCACGCTCTTGGGCCACAAGGATTGGGTGACGAGCGCATCCTTTGCGCCCGACGGCACGCGGCTGGCCACCGGCAGCCTCGACGGCGCCGTGAAACTCTGGGACGTGAATGCAAAGGGGGAGCAGGAAGGACCTCCGGCCGAGAAGTCGAGCGTGTGGTGCGTGACCTTTTCGCCCGATGGCAAGACGATGTTTGTGGGCACGCACGCGGGCGGAAAGCTCGTGCCAACGCCTGTGGCCAAGCTCCTTCCCCCTCCGCCCCCGCCGCCCACTCCCCCGCCGGCACCCGTGCCGCCGCCGTCGCCCGCCCCCGCCGCGGTCACGGCGCAGAAGACGACGAATCTCGTGCCGGCCGAGTTCAAGAGCATGGCCGGCGCCACCGCCGCGATCGCCGCCGACGGCACCGTCACGGTCACCGGCACACTCGCCAAGGACACCTACACGCTCAAGGCTGTCGTTCCTGCTGGCGTGGAGGCGAAGGCCATCAAGCTCGAAACGCTGACCGATCCGGGACTGCCCAGCCAGGGCCCCGGCCGCGCGGGCAATGGCAACTTCGTGCTGAGCAAATTCGCCGTGCTGTTCGGCGCTCCGGGCGCCGGCAACACATCCAGCGGTCTGAAATTCACCGGCGCCAAGGCCGATTACGAACAGGGCAACTTCGCCGCGGCAGGCGCAATCGACGACAATCCCGAGACCGGCTGGGCGATCGGCGGTGGCACGGGCAAGGAGCAATCCGCGACGTTCGACATCGCGGCCGACGCGAAGCTGCCGGCCGGAACGCCGCTGGCAATCACGATCGATCAGCAGTATGCCGACGGCACGCACGCGCTCGGCAAGTTCCGCATTTCCGTCGTGCACGATGCGGTGCCGGCTCCGGCTGCAGCACCGGCTGCGGAAAAGAAGTGACCATCACGGCGTGGGAGCGGGTGAGCGACCGTCGCCGGTGCGTTCTGGGTTTGAGTCTCTGGGTTTGAGTCTCTGGGTTTGAGTCTCTGGGTTTGAGTCTCTGGGTTTGAGTCTCTGGGTTTGAGTCTCTGGGTTTGAGTCTCTGGCGATTGAACGGCAATCAAGAAAGGATTCTGCGGATGAGTTCAAGCATGCGGGATAGGGCGGTTGGCGGTGTTGTGGTGCTGCTGGCCGTGGCCGGCGGCGCCGTGCTCGGAGCCAGGTTGGGGTCGCCCGGCCAGTTGCCGCGGGTGCTCGCCGTCACGTCGCAGTCGGATGAGTCGTTCGCCGTCTGCTCGGCGCCGCTGGACCCCAGCCTTGAAGGGTTCTTCATGCTCGACTTCGAGACGGGCGACCTCTCCGGCGGGGTGCTCAGTCCCGGTACGGGGCAGTTTGCCGCCGCCTACAAGCACAACGTTCTCAAGGATCTGGGCTTCAAGGCGGGGCAGGCGAAGAACCCGAAGTTCCTGCTCGTCTCAGGCGTGGCTGAACTTCGGCGGGGCAACACGTCCTTCGCCTCGTCGGTGCTCTACGTCACCGACTCATCGACTGGCACCACTGCCGCGTACGGCATTCCCTGGAACGCGCAGCAGCCGCAGATGATGGCACCCCTGGTGCTGCTCGACATCGCGCGGCCGCGAGGCGGTGGGGCCAAGGCAAAGTAGGAGAGCCTCGTGACACAAGAGCCTGCGCCGCCCACGGCACGACAGCCCCGCGAAATCACCGTCATCGTCAATGGCCAGCCCCGCGGCGTGCCCGCCGGTTCGACTGCCGGCGATCTCGTCGCAGCCCTGGGTTTCGTTGGCCGGCCGCTCGCGGTCGAAGTCAACGAAGAGGTCGTGCCCCGGGCGCGGCTTGCAGACTGTAGACTCGAGCCGGGTGACCGCCTCGAACTGGTGACGCTCGTGGGCGGTGGCTGAGCGGCCCCGCTTTTCCCTTTGTCCAACACTGCCCAACGTCGACACCATGACCCATCAACCTTCCGTACCATCCACGCTTGCACCTTCCGGCGTTGCCGCGGATGAACCGCTGCGTGTCGGCGGGATGACCTTGGCCAGCCGGCTGGTTGTGGGCACGGGCAAATACGCCAGCCACGCCGAGATGCAGGCATGTCTCGACGCCTCCGGTACCGACTGCGTGACGGTGGCAGTGCGGCGCGAACGCCTCATCAATGCTGCCGGCGAAAATATCCTCGACCATATCGACATGTCGCGGTACGTGCTCCTGCCGAATACCGCCGGCTGCTACACCGCCGCCGACGCGGTTCGCGTGGCACGCCTCGGCCGCGAGTTGCTCCGCGAACTGGGCAACCCCGGCGCGGAGTGGGTGAAGCTCGAGGTGCTCGGCGACCCGCGCACGCTCCTGCCCGACCCCGTGGGCACGATCGAGGCGACCGAAAGGCTGGTGAAGGAGGGATTCACCGTGCTCGTCTACACCAGCGATGACCCGGTCGTGGCAAAGCGCCTGAAGGCGTCGGGGGCTGCCAGCGTCATGCCGGCGGGCAGTCCGATCGGTTCCGGCCAGGGCATCCTCAACGCCAACAACCTGCGGATCTGCATGGAGTATCTGAAGGAGGGCGATCCCGACTATCCCGTCATCGTCGACGCGGGCGTGGGAACGGCCAGCGACGTGGCCGCCGCGATGGAACTGGGAGTCGACGGCGTGCTGCTCAACACCGCGATCGCCCACGCCAGCCAACCGTTGCGAATGGCACACGCGATGCGTGCAGCCTGCTTTGCCGGTCGGCAGGCGTGGCTGGCGGGAAGGATACCGAAGAAGCTCTATGCCACCGCGTCGAGCCCCGATGAAGGTCGCATCGTGCGGCCTGCAGCCGCCACACACGGCTGAACCGAGGCACGCCCTGCCATGCTCGCCAAACGCATCATCCCCTGCCTCGACGTGGAACGGGGGCGTGTCGTGAAGGGGACGAAGTTTCTCGACCTCGTCGACGCCGGTGATCCGGTGTCGGTGGCGTCCCGCTACGAGGCGGAGGGAGCCGACGAGCTCGTCTTCCTCGACATTACCGCCAGCCATGAGGGCCGCGCGATCATGCTCGACATGGTCCGCCGCGTCTCGGAGACCATTTTCATGCCGTTCACGGTCGGCGGCGGCATTCGGACGCTCGACGATGCGGTGCGGCTGATCCATGCCGGCGCTGAAAAGGTGAGCATCAATTCCTCCGCCGTTCGGACGCCGGAACTGATCACGGCGGTGGCCGATCGGCTCGGCAGCTGTGCGACGGTCGTCAACATCGATCCGAAGCGTGTTGTGCGGGACGGCCGCGATGTCTGGGAGGTGTTCGTCAACGGCGGCCGTGTGCCGACGGGGCTGGAGGCGGTCGCCTGGGCCCAGAGGGTGGAATCGCTCGGCGCCGGGGAAATCGTCTTGACCTGCATGGACCGCGACGGCACCCGCGACGGCTATGACCTGGAGATCACGGCCGCCGTCAGCCGGGCTGTGGGCATCCCCGTCGTCGCAAGCGGCGGGGCGGGCCGACCGGAGCACCTCGCCGACGCTATCGAGCGTGGCGGGGCGGATGCGGCGCTGGCCGCTGGCATCTTCCACTTCGGAGAGTGTACGATCCGGGAAGTCAAGGAATTGTTTCAGCGGCGGGGAATCCCCGTCAGGCCCATTTCAACGGCGAATCATGGCGACACTCGACCCCACGACCGCACGGTCTGAGCCAGCGACGCCCGGCCCTGCACCGGTCGCCGCGGCCTCTTCCGCCCCTGCCACCCTTCCCCCGACACCACCGGTGGCGATCGAGCCGGTGGGTCTGGAGATCGACCGGCTCTTCGAGGCCATGGTCAAGCTCAATGGCAGCGATCTGCACCTGAAGGTCGACAAGCCTCCGTATATGCGGGTGAAGGGGGCGCTCCAGCCGCTGAAGTATCCGCCGATCGGCGCCGAGCAGATGAAAAAGCTCTGCGCACCGATCATGAACGAGCGGCAGCGAGCCATCTTCGACACCGACGGCGGCGCCGATTTCGCGCACACCTGCATGGTCGATGGTGTGCGGTGGCGTTTTCGCATCAACATGCTCACGCAGCAGGGCGCCTGGGGCCTCGTGGCCCGCCGCGTCAACAACACGATCCCCGATTTCGAGAAGCTCTTCCTGCCACCATCGATCGAACGTCTCTGCCAGCTCGACCAGGGCATGGTGCTGCTCGCGGGCGTGACCGGCTCTGGCAAGAGTACGACGATCGGATCGATGCTCAATTACATCAACCGCAACTACCGCAAGCACATTCTCACGCTCGAGGATCCGATCGAATTTGTCTTCACCGAGGACAAGTGCCTGATCAACCAGCGAGAAATCGGCAACGACGTGCGGAACTTCGAGGTCGGCATGAAGCACGCCGTTCGCGAGGACCCGGACATCATCCTCGTGGGCGAGCTCCGCGACGTGGAGACGTTCAAGACGGCGATCCACGCAGCCGAGACGGGCCATCTCGTCTTCGGCACGATCCACGCCGCCAGCGCATCCAGCTGCATCGGCCGCATTCTCGACCTCTTTCCGCAGGAAGAGCACCCCTCCATCCGCAGTGCCATCGCCTTCAATATGAAGGGGATCGTGGCCCAGAAACTACTCAAGTCGATCAAGCCCGGCGTCAGTCGTGTGCCGATCGTCGAGATCATGTTCATCGACGTGCTCATCCGTAAATACGTCCTGGAGGAGCAGGATCACCTGATTGCCGACCACA
>JBIIMX010000290.1:0-4654 GCA_044337765.1 Pirellulales bacterium
GTCGAGCCAGGCGATCGCCGATGCTCGCGTGTGCCGCTCTTTGCGTGAACCGGGCATCTTTCTCAGATTTCCACGATGACTGCTTTTGCCACGGTCGGACAGTGCATGGTCGGACAGTGCATGTTCGGACAGTGATTGTTTCGCGGGCTTCACCGCGGGGCCTGGCAGACGTGGTCCGCCAGCAATCGTTCCGCGAGTGTACCGCCGAATCGGCGATTCCGGAGTTCCGTGCCGGAGCAAAGCGGCCTTGACCCCCGCCGGGCGTTTCCGGACCCTCCGGCCGCCGTCGGTGTCTGTCCCTCCCCGCTTCCGCGTTGGCGTTTGCCTCATGGATTCATTTCCCATCCGATCGAGACGTGCGGCCGCAGGATCACCGCGTTTTCGCGCAGCGGTGTGGCGGTGGTGTGCCGTGCTCTGCGTGGTGCTCTGCGTGGCGCTCCAGGCCAGGAGCGGCAGGTCTGAGGATCCTCTGCCGACGCCGAACATCGCACCGCCGACGGAGGCGAACGTGCCGGCCTCGCCAGCGGATTCGCAGCCAGCGTTGCCTTCGGGCTCCGAGGCAGCCTTGCCCGCAGTGGGAGAGCCGCCGCCGATGTACATCGCCGATCCGCTCACTACAGCCGGCTTTGCGGGCATCCCCGTAGGGGCCGCGGCAGACATGCTGCCGAACTGGCCCCGCTGGTTCGCGGGAGCGAGCGGTCTTGTGATGACCCGCACGCTCCCTGCGGGCGTGCCCACCATCCAACCCTCGGGAGGCGTGCAACTCACGACCAGCAACGCCGCGGCCACCTGGCCGGGAGGCGTCGATCTCCACGTCGGCCGCTGGTTCGGCCCGCGGCAACAGCATGCCGTCGAGTTCATCTACTGGGGCGTTTACGGCATCGGCTCGGCCGCGACCGCCACTGCCAGTCCGCCGTCCATCGACGCCATCCCGCAGGCCCAGAACGTATTCGTCGGAGCGACGCCCGCCTCCGCCTATCTCGCCAATTCGGCAGCGCAGCAGATCAGCCGCTCCGATCTCGTCAATGACGTCGAGATCAACTGGCTCTACGCGCCCATGGGACGGCCGGAATTCCTCTCGTCGGATCCGTCTGCGCCCAGCCGCCCGATCAATCTCATGTGGCTGGCCGGCTTTCGGTTCTTCCAGCTCGAGGACGTGCTCACGCAGACGAGCTTTTCCGGCAGCGGCGCCCCAGGCACTCTCGATCTCGGCGTGGCCACCAACAACAACCTCTATGGCGGGCAGGTGGGGGCGAAGTTCGACTGGCGGTTCCTGCCGCAGGTGCGGTTCTCGGCGGTGCCGAAGTTCATGATCGCCGGCAACTCGATCACGAACACGACGTCGTTGGCCACCGGCGCAGGCACGCAGGCGATGTTTGCCTCAGGATCTCCCGTCGACGTCCATTCGACGCTCGGCGTGTTTTCCTGGCTCGGGTCGGTCGACACGGGCGTGGCCTGGGAGGTCACCGAACGCTGGACGCTTTCGATGGGATATCGCGTTGTGGGCGTGGGCAACATCGCGCAGGCCGACGGTCAGTGGCCGCCGGTGATCTCGAGTCCGGCGAGCATCTCCGGTGTCGACGCCGGGTCGAGCACGATCATTCACGGCGGTTTTGCAGGGTTCGAAGGCCGCTATTAAGGGCCTGTACGAAAGGCCGGTACGACTTCTCCCTCCGGCAGTCGACATCGTTCCGCCTGGCAGTCCCCTCGGCGGTCGTGCCGGTCGTGCTATTCTGACGGACGTTGGCCCCATGCTCCTCAGGAACCTCGTCGATGCCTGGTGTTCAAGCCGCGTCTGATCTCTCCGCGAAAAAGTGCGTGCCCTGTGAAGGGGGCGTGCCGAAGTATTCGCTCGCCGAAGCCGAAGGACAGGTGGCGACCTTGCCAGCCTGGCGGCTCACGCACGATGGCACGCGGATCCGTCGCGATCTGACGCTCAAGAACTTCCGCGACTGCATCAAGCTCATGAACAACGTGGGCGCTTTGGCGGAGCGGGAGCAGCACCATCCCGACCTGCATCTCGAGGGCTACCGCACGGTGTGGATCGAGCTTTACACGCATGCCATCGGCGGCCTCTCCGAGAATGATTTCATCCTCGCCGCGAAGATCGACGCATTGATGCCGTAGCCACCGACGCCGGGCGGCCCGTTCCACCAGCTATACTGATCTTCCCTTCGAACGGACCGGGGCCGCATCGACCTTGGCAGTTCGGCGTGCCATCTGGAGTGATCGGTATCGTGAGAATCATTCTTCAGCGGCTCATCTCCCACCCGGCGATCCTCTTCGCCTGCCTGACCCCGGCCTTGGCGGTCGCGGATCCTTCCCGGCTCGAACTGAAGCCGCACGACCACGTGGTTCTCGTCGGCAACACGCTCGCCGAGCGGATGCAGTATTTCGGCCATTTCGAGACCCTCCTGCATTCCCGGTTTCCCCGGAGCGAACTCTATGTCCGCGACCTCGGCTGGTCGGCCGACGAACTGACCATCCGCCTGCGATCGCAGGGATTTCGCGACCATGGCAGCAATCTCGTGGAACATGTACCCGACGTGCTCATTGCGATGTTCGGGTTCAACGAGTCGTTCGCCGGGCCGGCGGGCATCGAGAAGTTCGAACAGGACCTCGCGGCGTTCGTCAAGGATCCGCATTCGATCGATCGCTACACGTCTCCCGGCGGTGATTGGGAGCGCGTCAGCGACACGAACGACGCCAGCCGCAGCGTCAAGCCCGTGCGTGCGATCGTCCTCGTCTCACCGATCGCTCATGAGAACCTGAAGCGGCCGAGCCTGCCCGATGGGTCGGAAAACAACGCCCGCATCGCCCTCTACACCGAGTCGATGCGGAAGGTGGCCGCCCGCGAGGGGGCTTTCTTCGTGGATCTCTTCACACCGAGCCGCGAGCGGATGGCGACGGCGACGAAGCCGTGGACGATCAACGGCATCCACCTCAACGAACATGGCGACCGGGAGGTGGGGCGAATCCTCGACGAGGCGCTCTTCGGCCCGCGGCCCGGCGAACAGACGGTCGATCTCGCAGCTTTGCGTGCCGCGGTGAACGAGAAAAATCTGCAGTTCTTCTACGACCATCGCGGTGTCAACGGCTGCTACATCTACGGCGGCCGAAAGAATCCCTACGGCACTGTGAATTTCCCGGCGGAGTTCAAAAAGCTGCGGGCAATGACGGCCGTACGCGACCGGCGGGTCTGGGACGTGGCACAGGGCAAGCCCGTGCCCGACGTGATCGACGACTCTGGCGTCGGCGATCTGCCGCCGATCCCGACCAACGTGAAGACTCCCGCCCCGGCCACCACCGCCCAGGAGTCGCTGGAGAAGATGGAGATCGAGGATGGCTACGAGGTGAATCTCTTCGCCTCGGAGGCCGAGTTCCCCGAGCTGGCCAACCCCGTGCAGATGACGTTCGACGCGAAGGGGCGGCTCTGGATCGCCACGATGCCCGGCTACCCGCAGTATCTGCCGGGCGTGCCCGTCAACGACAAGATCCTGATCTTCGAAGACACCGACGGCGACGGCAGGGCCGACAAGCAGACGGTCTTCGCCGACGGCCTCCATCTGCCGACGGGCCTCGAGATTGCCGACGGCGGTCTGTACGTCGCGCAGGAGCCGAACCTCGTTTTCCTGAGAGATACCGACGGCGACGACAAGGCTGACGTCCGATCCGGGAGGCGGTCTGCTCATGGAGGAGGGCACCTTCCACCAGACGGCAGTGGAGACGATCCGGGGCCCGAAGCGATGCTCCAATGCCGGTATCTATCGGTATGACCGCCGGCGCGAGCAGTTGGATGTGTTCGTGTCGTACGGCTTCGCCAATCCCTGGGGGCAGACGTTCGACCGCTGGGGGCAGTATTTCGTGGCGGACGCCTCGGGTGGTGCCAACTACTTCGGCACCGCCTTCTCGGGCGATGTCGACTATCCGCAGAAGCACGCGAGCCTGAAGCAGTTCCTGCAGAAACAGTGGCGGCCGACGTCGGGCTGCGAGTTCGTCAGCAGCCGACAGTTTCCCGACGATGCGCAGGGCAACTACCTGCTCAACAACTGCATCGGCTTTCAGGGGATTCTCCAATACAAGATGCGAGAGGAGGGCTCCGGCTACGCGGCCGATCCCGTCGATCCGCTGCTGAGGTCGAACGACCCGAACTTTCGTCCCGTCGATCTGGAGTTCGGCGCCGACGGATGTCTGTACGTCGTCGATTGGTACAACCCGCTCGTCGGTCACATGCAGCACTCGCTGCGAGATCCGAACCGCGACCACTTCCACGGCCGCATCTGGCGGGTGAAGGCGAAGGATCGGCCGCTCGTCGTGCCGACGAAGATCGCCGGCGAGCCGACGGAGAGAGTGCTTGACGCGCTCAAAGTCTATGAAGACCGCACGCGGTATCGGGCGCGGGCCGAACTTCGGTCGAGGCCGGCCGACGAGGTGATTCCCGCCACCGAGAAGTGGCTGGCCTCGCTCGACGCGAAGGACTCCGACTACCAGCACCATCTCGTCGAGGTGCTTTGGGTGCATCAGGGACAGGACGTCGTCAGCGAGTCGCTGCTCGACCGACTGCTCGCCTCGCCCGAGCCGAAGGCCCGCGCGGCGGCGACGCGCGTGCTTTGTTTCTGGCGGGACCGCATCGGCGATGTCTACGGCCGGCTGC
>JBIIMX010000291.1:0-4643 GCA_044337765.1 Pirellulales bacterium
TGAGAAGCCTGCCTGCGTCGATCCGGCCGGCTACCGCGTATGCCTCGAGGCTCACGATCTGGCCGTCAACAAGGGCACGGCGATCGTCGGCGGCACGCAGTACCGTCGCCAGGTCAACTACATCGGTGCCGTCGAGCAGATCCGGCAGGGCGGCATCGGCGATGTCATCAGCGCGACCGCCCGCTACTGTGGTCCCGGCATCTGGTACCGCCCGCGAACCGCGGGCATGAGTGATGCCGAGTACCAGCTCAACAACTGGATGCACTTCATCTGGCTGAGCGGAGATCACATCGTCGAGCAGGCCGTGCACAATATCGACGCGATCAACTGGGTGATGGACGCGAATCCGGTATCGGCCTTCGGTTCGGGCGGGCGGTTCACCCGACCGGACGACAGTGAAATGTGGGACAGTTTCAGCATCGACTACGAGTATCCCGGGGGTCGGCAGCTGTCGTTCATGTGCCGCCAGATTCCCGGGGCGGCGACGGACGTGAGCAACGTCGTCTATGGTTCGAAGGGTGAGTGCCACATCGGAGCGGGCAACGCCGGCTCGCGTATCTTCGACAGTTCCGGGCAGAAGATCTGGGAGATGGGTGGAAGCATCGCCGACGCCTACAAGCAGGAGCACAAGGACCTGGTCGATTCGATCCGCGCGGGGGAGCCGATCGTGGAGCTGCGGCAGATGGCCGACAGCTCGCTCGTGGCCATCATGGGCCGGATGTCGGCGTACGCCGGCCAGCGGGTCACCTGGAAGTTCATCACCGAGGAGTCGCAGCTCGAACTGTTTCCGAAAGGTCTCGCCTGGGACGCCACCCTGCCCAAACCCGCGCATGCCGTGCCCGGCCGGACAAAACTGATCTGATCTTGATACCGTTCCGGCTGTTGCCGTTACGATTTTGCTTGGCAACGGGCCAGAGCATCGAGGGGCCCGTGAAGCAATGCTTCTTGAACACATCCCATTCCGTGGAGCCACGTCCGTGAACCACCGATCGATCATCTCCGCCGGCCATTTTTTCCTGCTTGCGGGCATCCTTTTTTCGGCCCTTCTCTTCTCCGTCACGAAGGCCATGGCTGCCGAGCCTGCGGCGGGGTTCACGCCGCTCTTCAACGGCCGCGATCTGGCCGGTTGGCGGGGCCGGCCGCACCTCGATCCGGCCAAGGAGGCCGAGGGCACGCCCGAAGAGCGTTCCTTGCGGCAGGCCGCGTGGGACGCCGACATGGCCGAACACTGGAAGGTCGAGAACGGCGTCATCATCAACGATGGCAAGGGCGTGTTCCTGACCACCGACCGCGACTACGGCGACTTCGAACTGCTCATGGAGTGGATGCTGCCATCGCCGTGCGCCGACAGCGGAATCTACCTGCGTGGAAATCCCCAGGTGCAGATCTGGGATCCGGACTGCGAACGGGATTTCAAGCACGGCTGCCAGAAGGGATCGGGAGGGCTTTGGAACAATCCCGCCGACTCGCCCGGCCGGTTTCCCCTCGTGAGAGCCGACAGGCCGATCGGCCAATGGAACGCGACCCGCATCCGCATGCAGGGAGACCGCGTGACCGTGGAACTCAACGGCCAGGTCGTCGTCGCAGACCAGCCGCTGGCCAACTACTTCCAGAAGGGACAGTCGCTGCCCGAACGGGGGCCGATCCAGATCCAGACGCACGGCGCCCCGATGCATGTCCGCAGCGTGTTCGTTCGCGATCTTGGCACCTTCGATCTCTCGGCCGCCGGCTGGCGGAGCCTCGGCGAGCAGGATTTCACGAACGTGAACACCGCCCAGGACACGTGGACGTGGACGGCCGACGGTGTGCGGTGCACTGGCAAGCCGGTGGGCGTGACCCGCACGAAGCGTCCCTTCACGAATTTCGAGATGTCGCTTGAGTGGCGGCATCTTTCAAACGGTGGCAATTCGGGGGTGTTTCTCTGGGCGCCACTCGAGGTGCTCGAGGCGATCAAGCCGGGGCAACTGCCTCCGGGTGGTATCGAGGTGCAGATGCTCGACCATGGGTACACGGCAGAGTACGAAACGTCCTCCGGCAAGAAAGCCGATTGGTTCACGACCGACGGCGACGTTTTTCCAGTCGGCACTTCGTCGATGAAGCCGTTTCCGCCGGTTGCCCCAGACGGCAGCCGGAGCTTCCCGAAGTCGCGGCACTCGCGCGGCACGCCGGAGTGGAACCATTATTTTATCCGCGCCGTCGATGGGGAGGTGCGGCTCTGGGTGAACGGCCACGAGGTCTCGGGCGGCTCCGACTCGAAGCCTGCGACTGGATACCTATGCCTCGAATCGGAAGGCGCTCCGGTGGAGTTTCGCCGACTGAAGCTCAGGCCGTTGGACGAGCCTGCAGAGCAGGCTTCCGCCCACGTCGCCGAGCGCGGGTTCGTGTCTCTCTTCGACGGTGCGACCCTGGCCGGCTGGCAGGGCGACCTCACCGGCTACGAGGTGATCGACGGCGAATTGCGGTGCAAGAAGGGTGCAGGCGGGAGCCTGCTGACACAGCAAGAGTATGGAGATTTCGTACTGCGGTTCGATTTTCGCCTCACTCCCGGGGCCAACAACGGCTTGGGCATCCGCGCGCCTCGCGACGGAAATGCGGCCTTCTCCGGCATGGAGTTGCAGATCCTCGATGATGGGCATCCAAAATACGCCGCAATCGAGCCCTGGCAGGTCCATGGCTCGATCTACGGAGTCGTTGCGGCGACTCGAGATTGCCTTCGTCCGGTGGGCGAATGGAACTCCGAGGAGGTCACGGTTCGCGGATCGCGGGTGAAAGTCGTGGTGAACGGCAAGGCCATTCTGGATGCGGACACCGCCCCGTTCCGGGACGGTCGGCCTACGCCCGATGGCAAGCCGCACCCGGGGCTGGCTCGCACGGCGGGGCACATCGGCTTCCTTGGCCATGGCGACGAGGTGCACTTCCGCAATATCCGCGTATCGACAAGCCCCTCTGCCGAACCCCAAGCACCTTGACCCGGCATGCCGCACAGGTCGTGTGTGGCCTGTGCACGCGGCGCAACGTGCACCGATCTTCCGCGATCCCCGGCCGACGTGCCTCGACCTGCTCTGCCATGACGGTCACGAGAAACTCGTCACATCCCAGGCTGCGCCCGGGAGAGATCGATGGCATAGATCGCGATCGCCGCGGTCATCAGCAAGGCCGCGGCGAACCTTCGCAGCAGCATCGCTTGATCGACCCGCTGCTCCAATTCGTGCCAACCCAGATGGGCAAGCATGGCCCCGAGTGCGACCGACATGATGCCCCGCGTCGATTGCAGGATGTTGCCGAATACGACGCCCACCAGGCCAAAGGAGCAATAGAGCCCCACCATCGACAACAGCCACGCCGAGGCATACTGCGCAGCGGCGGCCCAGTCGGCACGGGAATACGGCCGGAGGATCAACACCAGCGGGGCAAACACCACGCCGCAGAGACCATACGTGATCAGCAGTGCCAGAAAGCCGGCATGGAGGCGGCCGACGCTTGCACCCGAAGCCATGCCGCCTGACTGCAGGCCTTCGATAAGGCGGACGATCCAGAGGTCGGAGATCGCGAAGCAGAGGCAGCACGACAACACGTAGCCGAATGCCCGTGCCGGCACCGCCCCCGTGCCCGCCTGCATGATCGCCGCGGCGGCCACGCTCAAGGCCACTGCCACCCACTGCCGGACGTCGAGGACATGCCCCAGCGCGAATGACACGATGCACGCGAGCATCACGATCTTCAAGCCCAGCAGCGGTGCCATTCTCGATGCCTCCACTCGCTTGAGGGCGGCAAAGAGAGACGATTGTCCAAGCAAGTAGAAGCCGACCGAGGCGGCCAGCGGCAGCGCGAACAGTCTCAGCGAGGGCGACGTCGCAGGCCAGGCGGCCCAGGTGAGCGGCATGCAGACGGCGGACATCAGCACGTGCGAGACCGCGAGCAACCGCAGGGCCGATCCCCTACGGCCCAGCGACCCCTGGACCAGACGGTACTGCCTCGACACCAGATACGAGACCGCACTGCACACCGCAGACGCCAGGCCGCAGGCGATGCCCAGACCCATGTCGGTCATCCGCAGATCGGTCATAGAACGTGGCTCGCGGTCGATTGCATCCGGCCCGACACTCTACGACGCCGCCAGAATTCCTGCATCCGTCACAACCGGCGCGGCCGGCGTGGCCGGGGTGTGGTCGGCCTGTGCGGCATCGCTGCCGTGCCCCAAACCGCCCTGTAGAGTTTGATCGGGTGCCGCGCGTTTGGAAGGAAAGGACTCCCAGATGGCCTTCGTCGATCGATCCATTGCCTCGCCGATTGGTTCCCGCCAGCCGGCGCTGACTCCCCCCATGTCGGGAAAGTTCGGGGCTGGGAAGTTCGGGCCCGGAAAGTTCGGGGCTGCCACCCGGTCCGGTGTCGTTCCAGCGGAGTTGCCCGACGAAGCGTCTGCCGAGCCGGCCATTCTTCCCAGAAACCGCTTTCGCGACCTGACGGCACTGGCACTTCTGGCCGGTTGCCTCTTCACCGTGGCGGCACTGGCCACATTCGATCCCGCCGACCCGCCCGTTTCCTACGGTTTTCCGCCGCATGCGCGGGCGACCAATGCGTGCGGATTCCTGGGAGCAGTGGTGTCTGGAAGCCTCTACGGCTGGTTTGGTCTCGGGGCGTGG
>JBIIMX010000027.1:0-16986 GCA_044337765.1 Pirellulales bacterium
CTCCCATGCCAGCATCGATTCCAGAAACCTGTTTTCAACGGCGGTGGGCAGGACGCGGAAGTCAATTTCCCAGATCGCCTCGTCCAGGTAGGGCTCGATTTCATTCCGCAGTTCGCAGTTGCGAAGGAGGCAGTCGACTTCGTCCGGTTCGGGATGGTGTGCGAGAGGCATGCCGCGCGAATTCCCTGTTGGTGGCACGTTTGGTACTGGCCCTTTTTGTGGTGGCCCTTTGCTGGGCACCGGAAGGGGGCCGCGGTGCGGGTCACCGGCACGCGCCGGCACTGACCCGATCCAGATCAGACGATACCAACGCCTCCGGCCGGTTCAATGAATTTTCAGCTGCTTTGTGCGTGTTTTTCAGGGCGTCCGGCGGCACGATCGCTACGACACCACCACTTTCCGTAGTCACTCGAAACAGCGGCATCCTGCCGATTTTCGCTTGGATTCCACCGGTTGCTGGTGCTGCAAAGGGCCTCCTGCCCCAAGGCCGACCCCGAGACCTCCGCAGCCAGGCTGGGTTCGGCCAAGACAAGGGGGCAAACCATGCCAAACCATGCCCCCCCACACCGTGACGAGGGGTCGGTCGCCCATGCAACTCGTTCCCGAGCATGACGGCTACAGGCTGGATTCAGTTCAGGACTTCTCGGTTGACGGCTCGCCGCCACACTCGAGCGCCGCGATCTTGTCGACCCGGCGGGCATGGCGGCCGCCCTCGAAAGGCGTGTCGAGCCAGGTGCGGATCAGCTTGTCCTGCACCTCGGGGCCGATCATTTCGGCTGACAGACAGAGCACATTGAGATCGTTGTGACGCCGGCTCATTTCGGCGGTCACCTCGTCGTGGCAGGTCGCTGCACGGACCCCGGGCAGTTTGTTGGCGGCGATGGCCATGCCCACGCCCGTGCAGCACAGCAGGATCCCGCGGTCGGCCGTACCGTGGCTCACACGTCGGGCGACGTCTGCGGCAATGTCGGGATAATCGACGGCCTCGTCGCTGTGGCAGCCACAGTCGACCACCGTATTGCCCATGCGCTCGAGAAGCCCCATGAGCCGTATCTTTGCCGCCACACCACGATGATCGCTGCCGATGGCAATCCGCATGAAACACTCCCTGACAAGATCGATCCGTGACCACGAAGGTCAGCCTGACTTCCGGCTCACGTGCCGCCGAAAAGCTGCGAGACGAGTGTATCGAGTCTGCGGCCCAAATGCTCGCGGATTTGCTCGGCACATTTCCGGTAGGTCGCCAGCGTGCCGCCGATCGGGTCGATCACGTCGTGGCGATCGGGGGAAAGCATCGCCACGCGGCCGCCCACCTCGGGAAATTGGGCCAGAATGTTGGCTCGATGCGACGCCGTCATGGTCCAGATCATATCGGCCTGACGGGCAAGGTTTTCGGTGAGCGGCTGGCTCTCGTGCCCGGACAGGTCGGCCCCCCGTTCCCGCATCGCCTCCAGCGCCCCGGTGCTCGCTTTGCCACCCCCCCAGGCCGCGATTCCGGCACTGGCTACCACCACGCCGTGCCGTTCGATCTCGTCGGCACGGCAGCCGAAACGCTCGGCTACCAGTTCCCGAAAAAGGGTCTCGGCCATCGGGCTGCGGCAGGTGTTGCCGGTGCAGACGAAGAGCACCATCAGGCTCGAGAGCCGGCGGAGCGTCTCTTCCGAGACGATCCCCGGATGCACGATGCGAAAGCCCGCATCATCGATCTCGATCGTCGAGGCCGGCTGGGCATATCGGGCGCGGCCGTCGTCGATCACCAGACTCACCGTCGCTCCGGCCGTCTCGCACCGTTGGATCACCTCCGCCGCCGTGACCGGGGGGGAATCGGTCGCATGCGCAGGCTCTGCCAGCACCAAGGGTCCGGCGAGCATCCGCATGCAGTCGGCGAGCATCGGGTGGCCCGGCACCCGCAATCGCAGTTTTCCCGATCCCGTGATCAGCTTTCTCACCCCTGCCGGAAGCCGGTGCACAAGGCTTTCGGGATGGTCGTCACCGACGATGATCGTCACTGGTCCGGGCCAGCAACGCCGCGACAGACGTTGACCCAGCGGACTCATGCGGGGCGCCCAATCGAGGGCTTCGTCGGCGCTTTTGAGTGCGAGCGACAGCCGCGGCTCACCCGGCCTTTCTGCCGACAGGCAGGCGAGCCGCTCCGAGGCCGCCTCGGACCGGGCGCTGGCGGCGACCACGTAGTCGGTTTCGGTCGGGAAGGCGACCGCCCTGCCTTCGGCCAGGGCCTGGACGGCGCGATGCACGACATCGCGGGCATCTTCAGTGCGGCGCAGATCAATGACCATGGGCAGCATGGGCAGGGGCCGACGTCTTGGATGCCATGCACCCGGCGAGCCACACTCGCGGGAAAAACCGAGAAACAGGGCGGAAACATTGAAAAATACCGGAGTTCGCCCGTCACAGTCAAGCATCGTCATTTGGGTAGGACGGGGAAGGCGTGGGAATTCGCGTTGGCGGCAGCCCGGCTGAAAGTGGTTTGGGATGGGTCGGGGTGGCATTGCGAGACACTTTTCGGCTTGTGACGCAGTCCCGGGCTCCGGTATTCCTCCCTCGTCCGTTGCCGCCCCCTCTCCCTCATCGGCACCATTGATGCTCTCGCGCACGCTCAGCCCAATCACTCCTTCGCGGCGACAGACCCATGTGGTGGTCACCGTCGCCGGACAGCCTGCGTTCGGCGGTGTCCGGCGGCTGCCGCTGGCATGGGTCTTGGCTTCGATGGGGATGGTGGGCCTGTGGGTGGGGGCCGCGCACGGCCAACAGCCGCCGCTGCCCGGCGGTGTCACTCCCTTGCCGCCTTCCGCGCCTCCCGCGGCTGCTGTCGTGGATGAAGCCAACCGGATCGTCGAGGTGCGGATCGAAGGCAATCACGCCACGGATGTTTCGAAGCTTCCCAAGCTCGTCACACGCGCCGGCCAGATCTTCGACGCTCAGGCGATCGAGGAGGACGTCCGCTCCCTCCATCGCTGCCGCAAGTTCGTCGATGTCCACCCGAAGTACGTCCGCGTCAAGGAGGGCGTGGTCGTGATCTTCCAGGTGGTGGAGCGGCCGATGCTGCGGTATGTCAAATATGTCGGCAACCAACGCGTGCCGACCCGCACCATCCGGAAGAAGGCGGAGATCGACATCGGCGACTCGATGGACGCCTACGTGGTCGAAGAGGCCCGACGCCGGATCGAATCGTATTACCACGAGAAGGGCTACGACGCCGCGAAGGTGACCACGATCGAAGGGAGCAAGCCGGGCGACAAAGGCGCGGTGTTTCTCATCGACGAAGGGCGGAGCCGCAAATCGCTGTGGACCGGTTTCGTCGGCAATACGATCGCCAACGACGCCCGCCTGCTGACGCAGATCAAATCGAAGCCCGGAGTGTTCTGGCTGCTCGGCGGCGACCTGGACCGGGCCAAGATCGACGCGGACGTCGAGACGCTGACGGCCTATTACCGCAGCCTCGGTTTTTTCCAGGCCAAGGTGGGCCGTGAGGTGGAGGTGGTCAACGGCGGCAAACGTGAGTGGACCATGCTCACGTTCGTGATCAACGAGGGGCCCCGCTATTCCGTCCGCAACGTCTCGTTCGTCGGCAATAGCAAGTTCAAGAGCGAATTCATCGCCAGGGAACTGAAGCTCACCAGCGGCGAGCCGTTCAATCAGTCGAAGATGGATGCCGACCTCGGGATGATCCGTGATATCTACGGCGGCCGCGGCTTCGTCTTCGCCGACATCAGGGCCGATCCGCGGTTCCTCGAGCAGCCCGGCCAGTTGGACCTCGTCTACAACATCGAAGAGGGGCAGCGGTATCGTGTGGGCAAGATCAACGTCCGCATCCGCGGTGAGCATCCGCATACCCGCCACAGCACGGTCCTCAACCGACTTTCGCTTCGACCGGGCGAAATCCTCGACATTCGCAAACTCCGCGACGACGAGCGACGGCTCAAGGCGAGCAGCCTGTTCCTCAACGATGCCGCCAAGGGCGAGGGGCCCCGCATCGCCTTCAGCAAGCCCGAGGGGGATGAGAACAAGCAGATCGCCCGTGATCCCAAGCGGCCCGGTTTTCGCGGGCAGAGCCCCGACGCCGATGACGAGGAAGAAGCGGTTCTCGATCTCGTTCTCGAAGGGGAATGGAACCCTGAGGACAAACAGTCGGAGACGGTCGCGGCGAAGCCGGTGTGGCGTGGGCAGAGCCCGCAGCCGGTGGCCCAGCCGGCCCCGCAGGCCTGGGGAGGCGCGGCGATTGCGCCGACGGGGCCCGACGCGGTCGACTATTCGCGGACTGTGGCACCGGCGCAGCAGGCCCCGGTCTACGTGGCTCAGGCTCCCGTGGCGCAGGCGTTTCCGGGAGGTCCCGCCACCCCCATCCAGCCGGGCGTGGCGCAGCCGGGCATGATGCAGCCGGGCATGATGCAGCCCGGGATTGCGCAGCCCGGCGTGGTGCAGCCGGCGCAATTCCAGCCAGGCATGATGCAGCCCGGGATGGCACAGCCCGGCATGATACAGCCCGGCATGATGCAGCCAGGGCTCATGCCGCCAGGCATGGCCCAGCCAGGCATGGTGCCCAACTTCGGTGCCGAGCCGCTGCAGGTGTTTCCGGGCCAGGAACCCTACGTCATCGTGGACGTCGATGCCGAGGAGACCCAGACCGGCCGTCTCATGATCGGTGCGGGCGTCAACTCCAATGCCGGACTCGTAGGCAACATCGTGGTGGACGAGCAAAACTTCGACATCACCCGTCTGCCGCAGAGCTGGGATGACATCCGCAACGGCACAGCCTTCCGCGGGGCGGGGCAGCGGTTCCGGCTCGAGGCCGCACCGGGTACGCAACTGCAGCGCTACACGGCCACATTCCAGGAACCGTACCTCTTCGATACACGGATCGGTCTTTCCACCAGCGCCTCCTACTACACCCGCTTTTTCTTCGACTGGGCGGAAGGCCGCGTCGGTGGCCGCGTGGGCCTGGGCTACCAGTTCAAGTTCGCCCCCGACCTGTCGGTGAACACCGCGTTCCGCGGCGAGAGCGTCGATATCTACAACCCGCGGCTCTTGACGCCCGCCATCCAAAACATGCTCGGCACGAACTCTGTCTACGGTTTCAGCGGCGGTCTCGTCCACGACACCCGCGACAGCCCGTTCCTGCCGACACAGGGGCACCTGGCGACCTTTGAGTTCGAACAGGTGATCGGCACCTTCGTCTATCCGCGAGGCATCCTCGAGGGCAGGCAGTATTTCCTGCTCAACGAACGGCCCGACGGCTCGGGCAGGCACGTGCTCTCGATCGGCTCGGTGCTCGGCATGTCAGGTCCCAACACGCCCGCCTACGACAACTTCTACGCGGGTGGCTACAACACCCTTCGCGGTTTTACCTTTCGCGGTGCCAGCCCGCGGCAGACGGTCACCGGAGCGTCGCCCGTCAACGCCAATCAGGATGCCGCCATCATCGGCGGTCCGTTCGAGTGGCTCAATACGGTCGAGTACATGTTCCCGATCACGGCCAACGACGCACTTCGCGGCGTCGTCTTCACCGACTTTGGCACCGTCGAATCGAACGTGTCGATCAGCAACATGCGGGTGGCGCCCGGCTTCGGCCTGCGGATCACCCTGCCGGCGATGGGGCCTGCGCCCATCGCGCTCGACTTCGCCTTCCCGGTGGTCTACGCGCCCTACGACAGCAAGCAGCTGTTCAGCTTCTTCGTCGGCTTCGCGCGGTAGCGCAGGCCGCTGCAGGAAAACACCTCTCATGCCTGCCACGCCTGTCACGCCTGTCACGCCCGAGCGGATTCTTGTCGTGGGCAATGGATTCATCGGCGACACCGTGCTGGGGATTCCCTTCTTTCGCAACCTGCGGCGGCGGTTTCCGCATGCTGTGATCGACGTGCTGATCGAACCGGGCGCGGCCGCGGTGCTGGCCCACTGTCCCTACAAGGACGAACTCATCGCCTGGCCGCGTCCGCCACGCGCGCAGCGGCTCCTGCCGAGGGCATTGGCGGCCCTTTTCGGCCAGGCGTCGTGGCTGCGGTCGCGTGGCTATACGCGTGCCTATCTCTTCAAGCGGTCGTTCTCGAGCGCCATGCTCGTCCGGATGGCTGGTATCCCATGGCGGGTCGGCCACGACGGGGAAGGACGGGGCTGGCTCCTGTCGCGGTCTGTGACCGCCCAAAGTGGCCGGCATCAGACGCAGTCGTATCTCGATCTCCTGCGTGTCGATGGGATCGCCGTCGACGACGGCCACAATGAAAACTGGGTCGCTCAACGGGATCGCGACGCGATCGACCGCCTCCTCGCCGACGTGCCGTCCGGTAGGCCGCGGGTCTTCTTGGCGATGCGTTCCACCAATCCTGGGAAGCACTGGCCGAACGAACGTTGGGCCAAGGTGGTCGAGTGGCTGGTCACCGTACGCGGCTGCGAGGTGTTTCTGTGCGGCGGTCCGGCAGATAGCGACATGCACGCCGACGTGTTGAACCAAATCGGCCCACTCGTCGCTCGTCATGTCCACGATCACTCGGTCGCGGTACAACTGCGGCAGGTGGGCGGGCTGCTCGCGCGGATGGATCTCTGCGTGGGCGTCGACAGTGGTCTGCCGCACATCGCGGCCTCGCACGGCGTGCCGGTGGTGGTCCTCTTCGGTCCGACTGACCCCAGGCAGTGGCACCCTTGGAAGACCGTCAGCGAAGTCGTGAGCGCGGCGGGGGATCGAACGCCGGGCAGATGCTCGATGCGTGCCATCAACATCGCGCAGGTGCAGGCCGCGGTCGCGAGGCTGCTCGGCCCGCAGGGAGCGTCGCCACCGCTCGAAAAAATGGAAAAAAGGGGTGCTCGAAAAAGAGAAGCCCTGAGCGTGAGCGACGGGATCTGACCCGGTTGGGTGTGGCACCATCCCCCGGCTCGCGCCGAGAGCTTTTCGGAACGTGTGCGACGCTCGCTACCGGCCGCCGCCAGCTGCCGCGGCCGTGCCGGCAAGAAACCCGCTCGCCCAGGCCCACTGGAAGTTGAAGCCGCCAATCCGGCCGTCGACGTCGAGCACCTCTCCCGCGAAATGCAGCCCCGGGCAGATGCGGCTCTCCATCGTGTCGAGGCGGACCTCCGTGAGCGGCACGCCGCCGGCCGTGGCCTCGGCGAGCGTGAAGCCGCGATCCCCGGTGACCTCGAGCGGCGTGCCGGTGAGCAGCGTCACCAGCCGCTTTCTCGCCTCACGGGTCAGGTCGCCGGTGGTCTGTGCGGCAGCCTGTTCGCAGAGCCGCCGCGCCAGCCGGTCGGGCAACCGGTCTCGCAACGTGGCGAGCGTGCCGCGGCCCTGCGCTTCAAGCAA
The DNA here is from genome assembly GCA_044337765.1 of Pirellulales bacterium. Lineage (GTDB taxonomy): Bacteria > Planctomycetota > Planctomycetia > Pirellulales > UBA1268 > CAMCQY01. The sequence continues at coordinate 7,310 of JBIIMX010000027.1, forward strand.
CATGTGATCGACGGCGCCGGCGTGCATATCGGGCAGCCAGTTGATCGACAGCTTCACCGACTGTACGGCGGAGGCCTCCGCCTGGTGCCGCGCGACGAGCCAGTGGCGGCTGATGTCGAGCACGGCGGGGCCCGAGAGGCCAAAGTGGGTGCAGAGTGTGCTGCCTGTGCACGCCGCGAGCCGTTTGCCAGAAGCAGCGGAGAGGACAAGCTCGGCCGGCAGCGTGAGCCCCGACAACTCCGTGATCCAGTGACCCGGCGGCAACACGAGCGGCACCAGCGCCGGCACGATCGGTGAGGTGAGCGAGTGGCCAAGCGATAGGGCCAGCGCATGGCCGCCACCATCGGAGCCCGACTTGGGCAGGGACTTCCCGCCAGTGCAGAGAATCACGCGGGAGGCGTGCAAAGGCCCGGCTGAGGTGGCAAGCTCAAAGCCGTCAGCCGCGCGGGTGATCGTGTCGACTCTCGCTGGATGCACGAGCTTGGCCCCGGCGCGAGTAGCCTCGCGGACGAGGGCGTCGAGCACGGTCCGTGCCGAGTCGGTGACGGGAAAGAGTTTCCCCGTTTCCTCGCGTTTGAGTTCCACGCCGGCCTCTTTGAAGAAGGCGACCGTGTCGTCTGCGGTGAATCGGGCCAGCACCTTGCGGATCGCCGGCGGCGTGCTGCCGGCGAAGTCGGTCTCGGCCACCCTCCAGTGGGTGACATTGCAGCGTCCGCCGCCGGCGACGAGGATCTTCGCGCCGAGTTTCCGTGCGCCATCCACGGCCACTATCTCAGGCGAAAGGCCACGGTCTCGCGCCGCGCGGCCCGCCCAGGCCGCCGCGAAGAGGCCGGCGGCCCCGGCGCCCACGATCGCGATTCCGACCCTTTGGAGGGGTGCCTCCGGCGTCCCCGCGGCGGTTGCGTCAGCGGCCACCGTTTCCCGGCCGAGAAAAAGAGGCCGCTGCTCGGCCTGCTGTGCGGATGTCGTGCGTGTTGGAAGCATATGTCTGGACCCGGAGACGGTGTGTAACAACAATATCGTCTTGCCTCAGGGGAATGTTCCATGCAGTCCGTGAACGCCTGCCGAATGCTGGCCGCTGTTGCCGTCGTCGTGGTATCTGCCATTCCAGTCATGCCGGTTGCCGGCGAGGATTGGCCGCAGTGGGGGGGCGGGCAGTACCGAAACCTTGTCTCCCGCGAGGTAGACCTGCCGGTATCGTTTCATCCGGGCCGAAAAAAACGCGACCGGATGGGATTCGATCCCAGTTCGACGAAGAACGTCCGCTGGATGGTCCGCCTGGGCAGTGAAAACTATTCCTGTCCAGTGGTGGCCGATGGCCGCGTCTACATCGGCACCAACGACGAGGATCTCGACGACGAGCGGTTTCAGCCGACCCGCGGCGGCGTGCTCATGTGCCTCGACGAGAAGACCGGCGGCCTGATCTGGCGGCTGGTGGTGCCGCGGCTGGAGATCGACCGCTCGAAGGTGAGCGAGGATTTCGACGACATGAACCTCGGCATCTGTTCGACGGCGACCGTCGACGGTGACCGCGTCTATCTGGTCACCAATCGCTGCGAGGTCGTCTGCCTCGACGTGTCTGGCATGGCCAACGGCAACGGCGGCCCGTTCACGTCCGAGGCGTCGTTCTCCGTGCCCGAGGCCGCGGCGCCGGTGGAGCTGGGCGATCGCGACGCCGACATTCTCTGGCGGTTCGACATGATCCGCGACCTGCCGGTGTTTCCGCATGATGCCGCCAACTGCTCGATCCTCGTCGTGGGCGACCACCTCTACGTCGGCACGGCCAACGGCGTCTATGACGGCAAGGTCGTGCTGCCGACGGCGGCGTCGCTGATCGTGCTCGACAAGCGTTCGGGCACGCTCTTGGCACGGGATGACGGCCGGATCAGCGCGAATGTCTTCCACGGACAATGGTCGTCACCAACGCTGGCCGATGTGAAGGGCCGCAAGCAGGTCGTGTTCGGAGGCGGTGACGGCCTCTGCCATGGCTTCGAGTTGCTGGCCGCCAAGGCCGCGGGTGGCGAGAAGCCGTCGGCGTCGGCACCGTCGGCACTCCAGCCGGCGATTCTCCGGGAGACCTGGTCGTTCGACTGTAATCCGCCGGGCTACCGCGAGCGGGGTGGCGTGAAGATCGACTACTGGGCGCTGGTCCGCGGCGGCCCGCGGACGCTCGACGCCGATGGCATGCTCGTCAGCCCCAACGAGGTGATCGGGTCGCCCGTGATCGTGGGCAACCGGGTGTATGTGGGCATCGGCCAGGATCCGGTTCACGGTCCGGGCCGCGGCGCGCTTTCCTGCATCGCGATCGACGGGACGGGCGACATCACAAAGAGCGGACGCGTCTGGCAATACACCGGCATCGGGCGGGCGCTCTCCACGGTGGCGGTCGTCGACGGGCTGGTCTATGCGGCCGAGTATGCCGGCAAGGTGCACTGCCTCGATGCGGCCACCGGGCGGCTGCACTGGGTGCACGACACCCGGGAGGAGATCTGGTCGAGCACGCTGGTGGCCGACGGCAAGGTCTGGATCGGCACGCGGAAGTCGCTCGTCGTGCTGGCGGCCGGTCATGAGAAGAGGGTGCTGGCGGACATCAAGCTGGGCACGCCGGTGTGGTCGATCCCGTGCGTGGCCAACAAGACGCTCTTCGTGGCCTCGCAGAAGAACCTCTGGGCGGTCGAGGACCAGGGCGAGATGCCGTGAGGCGGTTTTTGCGCAGCGATCCGCCCCGGTGACGATTTTTCATGAACGCCGAAGAATACGCGAATCTCGAACGCATCGAGGGCGAGCACTGGTACTACTCGGGGAAACGTGAGTTTGTCCGCCGGTTGATCGACCGCTTCCGTCCTCCCCGACCGGAGGATGTTTTGCTGGATTGCGGCGCGGGCACGGGGTTGTTTGCCCAGGAGATGCAGGCTGTCTGCACCGTCCTGGTGCTGGATGATCACGAAGCAGCCCTTCGCATGCTCCGCAAGCGTTTTGCGCGGGAACAGATCATCGAACTCGCTGGAGAAGCAATTCCCTTGCCCGACGGTTCACTCGACTACGTGACGGCCTTGGATGTGCTCGAGCATGTCGCCGATGACTCCGCCGTGGTGAGGGATTTTCACCGATTGCTGAAGCCCGGTGGGCTGGCGGTCATCACGGTGCCTGCGAGCATGGCGCTGTGGAGCGACTGGGACGAATCACTGCACCATTACCGTCGCTATAGCCGCAGGCAACTGTCGTCGGTCTTTCCCGACTCACACTGGAACGTGGTTCATATCAACTATACGAACGTGGTCGTTTATCCAATGGTGTGGCTCCTGCGCCAATGGCGACGGTGGTTTCCGGCCAAGCCCGCGGGCACCCGGTCCGAGGATAAGCTCCCGCCCCCCTTGCTCAACTCGATATTGCGGAATGTTTTCGTGGGAATGGCGCTGTCGCGAGTGCCGTTCCCTGTCGGCGTAAGCTTGGTGCTTGTCGCGTGGCGCCGCTGACATCGCATCGAATGGGAAGCCAGTCATTGCGGCACTTGCTCGGGGTTTTTGGGCGGCGCAAGGCGTGCCGAGCCGACAACGGCCCCTGCCGCGTTGAGGAAAACGACTTCGATGGTAGCGGATGAACGCAGGAGGTCAGACGGCGTGAACGTCATTTCCACGCGGGACAGCCGATCAACATCCCACGGCCATGAGGCTGTGTAGGGCGATCCGGCAGCGGCACCGTCGTCGTGAATAGGCTCAAGCCTGACTTCGGCCAGCCTCTCATCAAGCGTGATCAATCGTTGTTTCCGGCCCTCGATGGCATACAGTTCCACGGCTGCGATTGGGGCCGCTCGGGGCGCCATGGCGAGCCGCAGCCGGAGCTTTTCGGAATCGGCTCCCTCGGTCCGAGTCAACGTTCCTAGAGAAACGGGCGTGATGGAGCGGTCATTGCGGACCCAAAAAGAGTAGTCCTCGACGGAAAATGAGCGGTGAAAGTTCGCGTTGAGATATTCAATCAGCGGACCCTTGGGTGGCGTGCCCGATTCGATGATGGTTGCGAGCACGGTTTGTTGGACGATGACAATCGGTCGGCGCGCCGTGTCGAGCCGCGTGATGATGTCCTTTTGCTGCTCGTCATTCAGCAGCGAAAACCAGTGTGTGGCATTTGCGAGCGTCGGTGTTTCTATGTCGGTCCACAGGTTGAAACTGTAGGTGCCAGGAAGGCTGAACAGCATGTCGCCATGGATGCGGGCATTTTCCGCGAGAATCCGCAATGCCGAACTGTACGGCGCTGGCAGAGAGATTCTCTCGGCACCCGGTTGAGCGATTTGCTCGTAGTTGGTGTGTGTCAGGAAAACAAACGACATCAACACGATGCGAAGCATCAACAACGCCGAGAGCACGCAGATCGCGCCGGTTGATAAGACTTTGGCCGCAACGGCGATGGTGGGGCTCAAGGTCCTGCTGATGACGTCGATCGCGTCATCGAACCCCAGTGCCATCAATGGCACCCAGAGAAATACTCCCCAGTTCATCTGACTGCCTGCCACGGGATAGGCATGCATCGATTGGAAGACCACGAGCAGGGCAAGCCAGGCACGGGCCTGGTCGGCGGGGCGACGCCCCGATTCCTCGGGATCGAGAGGCCAGGCAAAAACCCCCGCCAGAGGCAGGCAATAACTGAAGGCGTAGAGGCCCTGCAGCGGCCCCACGGACAGCGCGGTGTGACCGAGCCAGGCCATTGTTGCGGCCATGCGGAGCCAGGCGAGCATGAGAAGAAGTCTCTTGCCGGCAGGTCGGCTTCTTGCCACGAGCAGGAGTCCGACCATGCCGAAGGCCAGCAACGACGTTGCGGGAGGCCAAGTGGGTCTGAGAACATAGGCATTCGGATGATTCAACGGGCCGACGACCATGCCCTGCCAGAGTTGGGAGAGGCTGGTGCCGCGGAACAACGTCAGCGCTGAGATAACGGCGGTCACTGCCAGTCCCGTGCCCGCGAACCAGAGCCACGTCTGTGGCTTGGCCGGCTGGAGTCGTGCCGCTGGTGCGGCTGCGAGCACGGTTCCCATGATGGATGATGCGACGAGCAAGGCGAAAGTCTGCGCCCATTCCTGACGAAGGTGAATTCGCATCAGGGCGATCGGCAGCAAACAGCCGAGCGCGCCCAGCACCGCGACCCATCTGCTCTTGTGTGGCGGGGTCATGCTGAGCAAAAGCCAGAAGAAGGCGCCGAGTCCGAGGAACACGCCGACATTGATTTTGACGAGCAGAAGCATCGCGCTCATCGCTGCGACAATCGCGGCGAACGAGTTGACGCGTCCGGTCTGAAGCATCTCCCAGCCCAGCCAGGCCGTGGCCGCAACGATCAACGTGACGGTACTGCCGGGATGCATGGGCTCACTCGTCATGATCTGCAAACAGCAAAATCCCGCAGGCAGCACGCAACACACCAGTGGCAAAGAAGCTTGTGCCCGGTAGACCAAAAATGTGCAGAGAGCGACCGTGCCCATCCAATTCATCAACGTGATCCAGCGACCAGAAGCATTGGTCCATGCAAATCCCAGCAGGCGGTGCAGGGCGTCGTAATAGAGGTAGAAGGCAGGCCCGTATTGGGAGTACACGCGGTCGTACAGAGAGCCGTGCAGGGAGAAATTCTTCAACGAGATGAGGACGTAGCCCTCGTCGTCGTAAGCCATGAAACAGTGGAACAGCAGAACGTGCCCAGCCCAGATGAGCAGGCCGGTGATCACGCCGCACACAAGCACCGCAGCGAGCTTCCTAATCAAAGTTGATCCTGTTTTTCACGATGTAGTGCGGCCTTCGCTTCACTTCATCGTAAATCCTTCCCAGATACTCGCCGACGATGCCGATGCCGATGAGCTGAACCCCGCCAAGAAAGAGAACCAGCGTGACGAGCGTCGTGAATCCTGTCTGGGCGATTTCGAAGCCGAGGAGACGCCGGGCAACAAACCAACAGCCCACGGCAAAGCCGATGCCTGCGATCAGCGTGCCGGAGTAGGTCAGTGCCCGCAGCGGCAGGTATGAAAAGCTGAACACGCCGTCGAATGCATAGGCGACAAGTCTGCGAAACGTGACGGCGGGGGTGCCGGCGGCCCGTTCCTGGCGGTCGTATGGGATCTCAGCTTGGGAGAAGCCGACCCAGCTCCTCAAGCCGGGAAAAAATCGGTGTTTTTCAGGAAGCTGGTTGAAGGCAGCCACCGCCGCTCTTCCCAGCAGTCCGAACGTTCCCGTGTTCGGCTCGATGGGAAAGTCGATCAGCAGGCTGAAGATTCGGTGAAACAGATCAAACCCGACACGTCTCAGCCCCGTTTCCTGGCGGGACCGACGCACCGCGAGCACGACCTCGGCACCAGCTCGCCATGCGGCGACGAGCTCGGGAATGAGTTCGGGCGGATCCTGCAGGTCGGCGTCCATCGTGATGGCGGCCGCGGCATCGCCGACGTTCGCCAGGCCTGCGGTCAGGGCGGGTTGATGGCCAAAGTTCCGCGAGAGTTCCACCAGCCTGAAACGGGAATCGCGTGTGATCTGCGTGGCGATGAGTTCGCGGGTCTCGTCGCGGCTGCCGTCGTTGACGAAAATGACCGTCCAGAGCACGTCTGGAACGGAGGCGAACGCGCCCTCCAGACGTCGGAACAGCTCAGGCAGGACCAACGCCTCGTTGAAGACTGGAATGACGACGGCGATGGTTGGCTTGGAATGCAAGGCGGTACCCTCTCTCAACTCATGCCCAGGCAAATCCTGCCCGAGTATGCCAGTCGCTGTCCAGTCGTGCCTGAACCGGTCGTACGCTAGACTCGCAACTTGCCCAAAAGTTCTGTGACGTGCACATGCCATCCCAGGCTTTCGGGAAATCCCTGACACGGATTTCGTCACGATGCTGCGACGTTCGGAATCGGCCGGTCTTTTCAGCCGAATATCTGCCGCGACGATGCTGCTGCCGGCAGTGCTTGGGCTCTGGTGGTGCGTGGCAGTCGGGTCGACCCTCGGCAAATCGGCCACTTCGGACGAGCCGCTCCACATTGTCGGCGGGGCGTCGTATTGGTTGCTCAACGACTACCGGCTGCAGCCGGAGAATGGCAACCTGCCACAGCGCTGGTGTGCCATTCCGCTTGCGGTCGCCGGCTGGCCACTGCCGGCGGCCGACCATTCCGGGTGGGCTCGAAGCGATGTCGCGAGACTGTCGCGGGCCTACCTCTTTGAGACCGGAAACCCGTCCCGGCGGATGCTCCTTCTCGCGCGGTCGTTTGCGGCTGTCTGGGGCGTGCTCGTCGCCTTGCTTGTCTATCGATCGAGCCGAGAATTGTTTGGCCCTACGGGGGCGTGTCTGTCGCTCGCTTTTTGTCTCACCGACACCACGCTGCTCGCGAACGCCCCGCTGGCAACGTCGGACGCCTGTGCGGCGTTCTTCTTCACCTGGAGTACCCTGGCGATCTGGAGAATGCTCGAGCTGCCGTCTCCAGGGACGGCTGGCGTGGCGGCGGTCGCGACAGCCGGGCTGTTCGTGGCGAAGTTTTCAGCACCACTGGAGATCGTCGTCGGAGTGATCCTGCTCGGCATCCGCAGCCGGTATGGACCGGAGTGGGAGGTGTCCTGGCGTGGTCGGCGGCGGCCTGTCTCGAATGCAATCGGCCTGGCTGCGGTGGCCGCGTGCGTGCTCGTGGTCGCGGTCGCGGTGTGGCTCGCCGTCTGGACTTCGTTTGGCTGGCGTTACGAGGCCATGAACCTGCGAACGGCTCCGCCCGGGGGGTTTGCCGGGTGGGGCACGCTGGATGCCGCCGTAAAGGAACTTGGTGGTGGCAAGGGCCGGCTGCTCGCCTTTCTTGGTGAGCGGCAATTCCTGCCCGAGGCCTATCTCTCTGGCGCGACATTCGTGCTCAACATGCTGCTGCGGCAGAGTTTCTTCTGCGGCGACTATTCCGTGACCGGTTGGCGGGTTTACTTTCCCTTCACCTTTTTGGTGAAGACGCCGTTGCCGACGCTCGCGGCGCTGGGCCTTGCGTCGGCACTGGTGGTCTTCCGGCCGCGGTCCACGCCGGCCGAGCCGCGGTCAGGAGGCTCGTATCGGCTCGCTCCGCTGCTCGTGTTCGTGGCCGTCTACTGGGCTGCATCAGTCACATCGACGCTCAACATCGGCCATCGGCACCTCCTGCCGGTGTATCCCGCCCTGTTCATCCTGTTGGGCGCATTGCCGTCGCTCATCCGGGCACGGGGGGGGCCGTGGTGGCTACCGTGGGTGCTCGCGGGCGCCAGTTGCCTCGTGAGTCTCTGGTCTTTTCCGAACTACCTCGCCTTCTTCAACGGGATCGTGCGTCGCGACGAGGCCTGGCACTGTCTCGTCGACAGCAATCTCGACTGGGGGCAGGAGCACTACACGCTCGAGGATTTTGTCGCCGCGGAACGCCGCCGCCTCGGCCCCGACCATACCGTCTACGGCTGCCTCTTCGATGCCACGCCGCAGGGAACTGGCAACACGGCGGTGACGCTGCTTCCGACGGTCTTCAATGACGTGAAACTGCCGCCGCTCGACCCTGGCACGTACTGCATCAGCGCCACCCATCTGCAGGGAGTCTATCTGCGGCTCTTCGGGCCATGGACGGCGAGACGGGAGGAGCGTTTCCAGGACCGCCTGCGGGCGATGGCGCTGTTCGCACCGCTCTCACCTGAGGAGCGGAAAACCAAGTACGACATCTCGCCGAATCTCTTTGACCGGATTGTCGAGGATTTGCACGTGCTCGAGTATCACCGGCTGCTGGCCAAGCTCAGGGAGCGGACACCGGACGACGTGATCAACGGCGCGATTCTCGTGTACCGCCTCGACCGCCCGGTGTTCGACGCACTCATCCGCGGCGAGCCGCCGGCGCAGGCGTTCCGATTTCCGGGGTCGGAGCGGGACGACTGAGTGGGGGCCGGGAAGCTGGGCTGTCCATTGTGCCCGTGGCACCGGTTCAGGATACTGCCGTCGCCCAACGCGGGCCGTGGAGCCTAGGCCGTGAGACTGAGCATCGTCATCCCCGTCTACAACGAACGATCGCTCCTCCCGCTGGTGCTCGAGCGTGTCGCGTCGGCGCCGTTGCCCGATGGCCTGACGCGGGAGATCGTCGTCGTGGACGACTGCTCGACCGATGGCACGCGTGAGTGGCTCGAGGAGCATGCCGGGTCGCGATCAGGCATCGCGATCTGCTTGCATCAGAAGAATGCGGGCAAGGGCGCCGCCTTGAGAACAGGCTTCACTGCCGCCACGGGCGACATCGTGCTTGTCCAGGATGCCGATCTTGAATACGACCCGCGTGAGTATCCCCGGCTGCTCGAACCGCTGCTTGATGGTCGGGCCGATGTCGTCTTCGGCACCCGCTTCCTCGGGCAGACGCACCGTGTGCTCTACTACTGGCACTCCGTCGGCAACTGGCTGCTCACCACCTTGAGCAACATGCTGTCCAACCTGAATCTCTCCGACATGGAGTGCTGTTACAAGGTTTTCCGGGTCGACGTGCTCCGCAGGATCACGCTCGTCGAGAACCGTTTCGGATTCGAGCCTGAGATCACGGCGAAGGTGGCCAGGCTCGGTTGCCGCATCTACGAGGTTGCGGTGGGCTATTCGGGCCGCACCTACGCCGAGGGCAAGAAGATCGGCTGGCGGGATGGCTTTTCGGCGTTGCGGTGCATCGTGCGATACAACCTGTTTCCGTGAGTGGCCTG
>JBIIMX010000293.1:0-4625 GCA_044337765.1 Pirellulales bacterium
AGAATCGACCGCTTTCCGAAACTCGACAGTGGTAGGCGGCGAACATCGACGCCATCAAGGCATTCGCGGCTTGGATATCGCCGACTCGGATCGTCGTAGCCACGAGCCGACGTGTACACGACCACTCTCCAGCCACGACGGACCATCTCCTTGGCTACGTCGGCGACGTGCTGCCCCACCGAAGCGGGGTCGGGCACGTATACCTGCGTGATGATCAGCAGCGTGCGTTGCTTGACTGACATGATCGGCGGGAACGTGCTTGCCGGCGGCGGTGGCTCGCGATCAGCCCGGCGCCCCATAGCCTACGGGGATACCCTGCCGCCAGGTGTCCATGTGCTTCGACTCGGCGACGTAACCGTCGCCGGGGATCGGCTTCGACCCATGGCTGTAGCCGCTCGTGGCCAGGCTCTTCGCGTCGGCTGAATCGCATTCCTTGCGGAACTCTTCCTCGATCCAGCGGTACGTCGCCGCAATTCCATCCCTGAGGGAAATCGAAGGCTCCCAGTTCAGGTACGACCGGATCTTCGTATTGTCGCTGTTGCGGCCCGCCACGCCGCGCGGCGCGTCGAGCTTGTAATGCCGCTCGAGCTTGATGCCGGCGATGTCCTCGGCGATATCCACCAGTTGATTGATGGTCACCAGTTCGCTCGACCCCAGATTGATCGGCTCATAGATCTGCGAATCGATGATCCTGCCGATTCCCTCGACGCAGTCATCGATGTACATGAACGACCTGGTCTGCGTGCCGTCACCCCAGATCTCGATCGAGTGTTGGCCCGACGCCTTGGCGGCGATCACCTTGCGGCAGACGGCTGCGGGCGCCTTTTCGCGGCCGCCCCGCCACGTGCCATTCGGACCATACACGTTGTGAAAGCGTGCCACGCGAGTCTGGATGCTGAAATCCTCGCGGAAGTGCCGGCACATCCGCTCGCTGAACAGCTTTTCCCAGCCGTACCCGTCTTCCGGCAGGCCGGGATAGGCGTCCGCTTCGGCGAGGGCCGTGATGTCGGGGTTCTTCTGCTTTTCCGCGTTGTAGACGCACGCGGACGAACTGAAGAAGAATCGCTTCACACCCGCTTCCTGCGACGCCAGCAGCATGTGCGTGTTGGTGAGCACACTTAGCATGCAGAGCGCCTTGTTGTTCTCGATGAAGCCCATGCCACCCATGTCGGCGGCGAGTTGATAGACATCGTCGGCATCGCGGCACACCTTCCGGCAGACGCGGAAATCGCGAGCATCGCCGTCGTTGGGACCGGCGAAGTTCTCTGCGGACGGAAACACCTGATACCAATCCTCGAGCGGCTTGATGTCGACTGCCCGCACGTGGCACGTGCCGAGATCGAGCAGTTTTTTCACGAGGTGGCCACCGATGAATCCGCCACCACCCGCAACAACGACGACCCGCTTGCTCACTTGCAATCTCCTTTGTTGAACGGCAAAGCCTGTCCGACATTCGCCTCGAACTTACGAACCTTCATGCCGACATGCCGAAAAGCAAAGCCGACAAAAGACTACGCCATGGTACTTCGCTTTTTCGCGAAAGTTGATCGTCGCCCCACTCTCCCCACCGCTGCCGAGCAGGAGAGCGGCCCACCGAAACGCCTCCCAGGTGGGATAATCGTCATGACCGGATGCCTTTTTCGTGCATTTCTTCAGGAGCGGGCCCGTCATCGAAACTTCGCTCCTCGAGGAAATTCCGTCACGCGTTCGTGGCCCTCCTCATTTCGAGCTTCTTCGAGGAGCGACAGGTATTGATCCGCGACGCCGGCGAGCGTGAAATGCGTCACAGCGCGGTCGTAGCCGGCGCGTGCGAGCCGTTCCCTGAGCGCCATGTCGGTCATGATGGTTTCCATGCCGCTCTGCAACGATTTCGGGGATGTGACGTCGACCAGCATGCCGGCGAGTCCACCGTCGAGTATCCAGGGGACTGCCCCGGAATCTGCGCCAGCGATCACCGGCAGCCGCTGTGACATGGCCTCGAGGATCGACGAGCCGAAAGACTCCTCCAGAGTCGGATGGACGAAGGCGTCGGAGTGCTCGCGGAGTTGACGCAGCACGTCGGCATGCGACAGGTGCCCCATGAACACCAGCCCCGCCGCGATCCCCCTTCCCGCCGCCCATTGCGCCGCCGGCCCGCCAGGCTCGAACCCCCGTCCGATCAACTGCAGGCGGGTGTCGGGATGCCGCCTGATCAACGCTCCAAATGCGGTGATCAGCGGCTCAGGATTCTTGCGAGGATCCCAGCCGGCCACGGTGGTGAACGTAAACGGCCGCACGGGACGAACCGTCTCGGCACCAGCGAAGATCTCAGGCCGAATGCCGTTGGGAATGACCACCGGATCGGCACGCAACCTGTAGCAATCGACGAGTTCCTGCCTCATGTAGGGCGACACGGCGGTGAGGCGGGGAATCCGCGGAATCAGCCAGTCGGCATAGAACTTGTTGTAGAGCCGGTAGAGCGACGGGGAGTGCCTGAGGATCTGCCGGGGTGAGTCTCGGGCAGTCACGAGGCACGGAAAGCCGCTTCCGAGTGCGGCGTGTGCGAATTCATAGGTCCACTGGGCATGGATCACGTCGGGCTTTCGGCGGGCGAGCGCCGCGATCATCTGCCGGCGTTCTCTCCGAAATGCGTCGAGACAGAAAAGGTAGGCACGCCGGGTGGGAACGGCATCGATGCTGAGCCTGTCGTTCGACCAAGAGTACGGTGACGGCAGCCGGTGGATCGTGGTCATGATGGAGACATCGTGGCCGCGACGCAGGTACTCCCGGACGAGGTAGGCTCCAAATGCGTAGAGAAAACCCTGCGGCGTCGAGGGCACGTCGACACCCTCATCCTTGAGAAGATGCAGGGAGATCGGACCCATGTAGGCGATCCTCATCGCAGCCTCGCACCTCGCTCCATCGTCTCCATCTGGCCGGCCGCGTTGAGCCGTGGCCGGTCGGCGGCACGGCCGCTGTCGAAGGAGACGAAATCCGGTCGAAGTGGCTGTCTGCCGAGCAGCCAGTCATACGTCTGCAGGAGCAATCGTGACTCCGCGTCCCAGGTGTACTCGGCATCGATCCACGCCGCTCCGCGTTCTCCCCTGGCGGCCAGCTCCGTTCGCGGCAGCGACAGGGCTTCGCGAAGAGTGTCGACGAGGGCCGACTGCGTCGGCGCGATCCACCAGCCGCATCCGTGCTCGACGATGCCAGGCCAGGGGGCGCCGGTCGTCGTGATCACCGGCAGACGGTGCGAGAGCGCCTCGCCGATCACAAGGCCGAAGTTCTCGCTGATCGTGGGGAGGACGAAGATCTCGCTCGCGAGGTACGCCGCCGTCTTGCGATCGCCGTGCAACGGGCCGGTAATGGTGGTGCGGTCCAGGACGCCGCCGTCACGGAGAATCGCCGACACGGCCTTCACATGCGACCGCTCGTCAGGCCCGACAACCACGAGATGCCAGTCGGGAAACTGTCGGGCACACTCGACCCAAGCCCGCGCGAGTGTCGTCACGCCCTTGATCGGCTCGATGCGGGACAGGAACAACAGCAACCGCCGGCCCTGCGTCTCGGGAAAGTCGCGGCGCAAGGCCGCCTCGAGTATGGCGGCGCGGTCAGCCCCGATCCGTTCGGCGGGCGTTATGCCATTGGGAATCATGGCGATCGGACCGCGGTAGCCGAACAGACGAAATGCGTCCGCCTCGTCGTGTGCCGTCGCATGCAGGCAACTGGCCTGATTCAGCATGGCCCGATCGGCCAGGATGGCGGCAACACGCTTCTTGAGGCTGCTCTTCTTCAGCCGTGCCGGCTGCAAAAGCCCGTGCGGCGAGATCACGTAGGGGATGCCCGCCCTACGGGCCGCGGCGGCGGCCACCCAATCCGGAAACTGCCAAATCCCGTGGATGTGCACGATGTCGTGCTCGGAGGCGAGGTCCTGAATTCGGCGATGCAGTTCACTGCTGTACCAGATCGTATGCCGGACAGTCGGTGAAAACCTCAACACTCGCACCCCGTGTGCCGCGGCATCCTCGACCGACTGGGCGGAGTCGCCGGCCAGCGTCGCCAACGTGACGCCCATGCCCGCATCGACCATGGCGGTGCAGATCGCGGGAATGACCTCGGCGGGGCCACCCGTATTTTTCCACAGCCCAGTGATGACGTGCAGGATACGCATGGCGGCCTATGCCCGAGCGGCTGCTCCGCCCTCGGCCGTGTCGGAAGGCCGCACAGTCTGCAAAGACCAACCGGCCGTCAGCCGCACGCCGGTGAGATCCGTGACGAATCCAGCGACCTCCCGTGCAAAACGGCTTGGGCCGAAGTCACCAGCCCGCGCGTGCGTGGCATCGGCGAGTACATCGATCGCCGCTTCAGAAAGCAAGCTGGCGTGTTGCAATGCGTCACGTATGGCGGCGGCACTTCCCGGGGCAAATTTCAGCGGGGAGTGCTCTGGCATCAATTCCCGAGTCGCGCCCACCGCGCTGGATGCGGCAAGCACGCACCGCGAGAGGGCGGCCTCGTGCAGAGCCACTCCCCAATTGTCGTTGCGACTCGGGAGAATGAAGACCCTCGCCTCGCCCAGATGGCGGGCCACCTCCGCAGCATCGCAAAACGGCAGATGCTCACAGCCAGGCGTCGCGGCAGCTTGTGCA
>JBIIMX010000294.1:0-4622 GCA_044337765.1 Pirellulales bacterium
TGACAAGCAGTTACGGAAGCCTGGATCAACCCACCCGAAACTCGGCCAACAGTCCGCAAGGTTGAACTACCCCGCGACGCTCAATTCGTTCCGCAGGTGTCTCAAAGTCATTGACACGTCCCGCCAACCCACGATGGGCAGGGAAGTTTCGCAGCTCATGTGTTGTCGACTGATTCAACGGCATCCCGCATCACCTGCCTCGCCCTCGATACGGCTGACGGCTGTTGCTCCCGCGAATACACCCCCGCTCGATCCGCCGATAGGCACCGTCCTGAGGCCCACTGCCGCAGGCTCTCGATCTTGTCGCCCGCAGTGACAGCCACGGGTACAACGTTCTGCGCGGCCTGAAAGAGCGGCACGTCCAAGAGCGACGCCAGCCTGTTGCACGACTTGATCTCGGCACCGGTCCTGTTGATGTCATCCGGCCTTGAAGTTCCCGGTCGGCATGGAACGCTCGGGCCGCTGTCGTCCGCTGCTCCAGGGCCAAGGTCTTGCGAACGCCCAACCACGTGAACACAAGCCTGAAGGCGGCCATAGTGGTGCGGAGTCTCTGGGCGGCGTTGGGGGATGTTTGTGCGGTGGTGCGAGTTGCGGACCGACTTGTGGTGTGCTGGCCGGTCTGGGTGTCGGTGGTGGTTGCTGTGGACATATGGGTGCGGGGGGTCTCCTTGTAAGGAGTCGGATGGAAGGCCCGGCCGCACAGGTTGGTGGCGGCTCCGGCTGGGAAAAGTCACTGGCTGGTGATGGTTTCGGTGCGCTGGGAAGCCCGATCAGCCATCAAGGCGACCGTGGAGCCGTATGCCATGAAGAGCCGGAATCAGGGGGCGAAAATCCCGGACGAACGGTGGTCTTCTATCGCGATGAGGGTTGAGAGCCGTGAGGGGCACGCCATAGGGAGATAGAAGAAAGAAGAAGAGAAAGAACATAGAAGAAATGTACCGGTTCAGCAGCGGCGCCGATGCGGGTCTGCGCTGCTCGGCCGACGGTTGCCGAAGTGCAATTGGCCGACCTATCCTTCGACGCTGACGACCTCGCCGCCATCCGCTCGGTATGCGGACGCGGTCTTCACACGACTTTCTGCGATCATCGCGTTCTCTTGCAAAACACTTCCGGCAGCGGTCTACTCCCGGCACCCTGCGGCGATGTTCGGCCGACGATGCCACCCGCCCGTTCCGGTGAACGTCGTTCAAGGCTCCGCCATGCCATCTGCGCTCCCGCTACTCGACCGTGAGCAGACCGTCGCCGGACCGGGCTTCAATCGCTGGCTCGTGCCGCCAGCGGCGCTTTGCATCCATCTTTGCATCGGGATGGCCTACGGCTTCTCGGTGTTCTGGCTGCCGCTGACCCGGGCCGTCGGCATCAACGCGCCGGTCCACTGCCCCGCCGGCATGACGCTCCTTGAAAAGCTCACCACAACGACATGCGACTGGGACAAGCCGCTGCTGGGCTGGATCTATACGCTCTTCTTCGTCTTTCTGGGCTCGAGCGCCGCGGTGTTTGGCAACTGGCTGGAGAAGGCGGGGCCGCGGAAGGCGGGCGTCGTGGCGGCCTGCTGCTGGTGCGGCGGCCTCGTGATCTCGGCGGCGGGCATCCGCTGGCACCAGCTGTGGCTCGTCTGGCTCGGCTCGGGCGTGATCGGCGGCATCGGACTGGGCCTCGGCTACATCTCGCCGGTCTCGACGCTCATCAAATGGTTTCCCGACCGTCGCGGCATGGCCACCGGCATGGCCATCATGGGATTCGGCGGCGGCGCGATGATCGGCTCGCCGCTGGCCGACAGGCTGATGAAGCACTTCGCCGGGCCGACGTCGGTCGGCGTTTGGGAGACGTTTCTCGTACTCGCAGCCGGCTACTTCGTCTTCATGATGCTGGGGGCCCTCGCGTATCGCGTGCCGCCGGATGGCTGGACGCCGGCGGGATCACACGGTGGCCCAGCCGGCCCGCCCGCCGGGGCCGCGCGGTCACTCACCGCCGATGAAGCCTGCCGCACGCCGCAGTTCTGGCTGCTCTGGATGGTGCTCTGCCTCAACGTCTCCGCCGGCATCGGCGTGATCGGCATGGCTTCACCGATGCTGCAGGAGATGTTCGGGGGTCGGCTCCTCGGTGAGAGCGTGCCGTTTGAGCAGCTTGACGCCAACCAGCTCGGCCGGGTGGCGGCCATGGCGGCCGGGTTCACGGGGCTTCTCAGCCTTTTCAACATCGTGGGCCGGTTCTTCTGGTCGACGCTCTCCGACGCGATCGGGCGGAAGGCCGTCTACACCATCTTCTTCCTCTTGGGTGCCGTGCTCTACGCCGCGGTGCCCGCGGCCGGCCAGGCAGGCAGCATTCCGATCTTCTGCGGCATTCTCTGCCTCATTCTCACGATGTACGGCGGAGGCTTCGCCGCAATCCCGGCCTACCTGGCGGACATGTTCGGCACCCGTTTCGTCGGCGCGATCCACGGCCGCTTGCTGACGGCGTGGAGCGTCGCCGGCATCCTCGGCCCTGTGCTCGTCAACTATCTCAACGAGCGGCAGGTCGCGGCGGGCGTACCGAAGGGGCGGGCATACGACCAGACGATGTACCTGCTCGCGGGGCTGCTGGTCGCCGGTTTCGTATGCAACGCCCTGATGCGGCCGGTGTCCGGTTCGCCTGACGCCGTCGTGGCAGGCGCCAATGTGACGCCGAAGGCACAGTCGCAGCCCACCGTCCTGCCAATCGGACGTCCCGCGCCACTGAAGGCCCTGGACCTGGCCCTGCTGGCGGGGTTTTGGCTGCTCGTCGCCGTGCCGATGGCCTGGGGACTGTTCATGACGGTCCGCCAGGCGTGGGCGCTGCTGGGCTGAGCCCGCGGCGACGTTTCCTTCGGCTCCTCGCGTGCCGAAGCGGCGGACATGCGGCGGGCGGAGATCCTGCCGGCGACCGCTGCGACTCATCCGGCAAACCGGCCTCGCACGACACCTCGCGGATTGCCTGGGCCAAGCTCACGGCCCCGGTCGGGCTGATGCCCTCCCGCCACTCACGCCACGCGCATGGTTATCCCCGGTCACTTCGCATGGCTGTAGGAGTAATTTCCCGCGATGACTTGCCGGGCTTCCTCGGTAAGTTCAGGAAAATGCTCCTCAAGGCCTTCTCCAACTGCCCGGTCGAACTCCTGATTGGGCAGCATCCAGTCGACCTTCAGGGACCTGCTGACCCGGCTCGAGAAAAACTGTTCCTGAAGCCGGATTCTCTCGACGTCGGCCTCGGGGCCGAATTCACCACGCAGCCAGCTCAAACGCGTTTCCAGCGAACCGACAGGGCAGTATCCGACCGGCTGATCCGATCTCCGAGGCCCCGAGTGATAGGCAACGATCGCCCGGCTCATGTCTTCCGGTGTCAGGCCGCAGTATTTTTCGGGCGGGATCCCGAACTGCCGCTCAAGCGAATCGAATTCCGGCCCGACGGTCTTCTCGGTCATGGTGAGCTCCTGCTTTCTCAGCCGCGTCGAACACCGGCTGCCAGGTTGAACAGGCGAGTCATCGAGTTTCTCTTGGAAGTGCTTTACGCCACCAAGAAGGAACCTGCGATGCCCCACGAAGCCGCAAACTGCTTCCCTTGAAGCCGTCACGGCGATCTTGATCGAGCACGGCCCTGCGGCCATGGCCTCGGCCTGTTCCAGCATCATGAACGGCGCCATGCAGATCGAGCGCGAGCGGACTCTCGAGGCCGAGTCTCACCAGAGAACGGCCGACCGTCAAGGCTACGCGAACGGATTCAAGCCGAAGTCTCTCCGGACTCGAGTGGGTGAGGTGCACCTGCGAATCCTGCAGACCAAAGACGATCACGACGAAAAGGGAAGGCCCCTCTACCCCAAGAACCTCGAACGGGGAGTCCGCAGCGAACGGGCCATGCCCCTGGCCGCCCCCGAGCTTGCCAGCCGGCTCGAACGCTCAAGCCTCTTGCCTCCGAGGCAGGCTGCTGGTGAAGCTTGTACAACAGGCTCAGCCGTCTGACACGTTTGAAAAAAGCCCAAGCCCCAAGCATGAAATGTCCGCGTCGCCCCAGCACCCACCAACACGGCTGCTCCCGCCCTACAGCTATGTGCCGGGCCACGAGCATCCCCACCCCGTGACCGATCCTCGCGGGCATCTCTACGGACAAAGCCACCCAGAAGCTCTCCCGCCGGAAGAACTCGCCCGCCTGCCCGCCGAGCCAACCTCCCGCCGCCGTGCACTTGACGCACTGCTGGCAAAGGCCCCCGCGTGGCTCTACGCCCTCGATCTCTTCAACAGAGGCTACTACTGGGAGGCACACGAAGCCTGGGAAGGCTTCTGGCACCAGCTAGGCCGCACCACCCCCGAAGCCAGGCTCGTCCAAGGACTCATCCATCTTGCTGCTGCTTGCGTGAAGATACGCGAGGGCAGGGCAGAGGGAGTCAAAAGACACACGCAACGGGCAGCGGAGCTTTTGGGCCAGTCGGAGGCAGCATCGCTTGGCGTCACAGAGCGTGAGTTCTCGGTCGCCCTCGGACTGGATTCGAACAGCATCGCAAGAGTGCTTCTGGAGCTTGATCGCTACCGGCCTGAATGCTGGCACACCTCGAGGACGCCGGTTGTGCGAGTCGTGGCAGAAGACCTGCGGCTGGCGGAACCGTAGAAGTG
>JBIIMX010000295.1:0-4618 GCA_044337765.1 Pirellulales bacterium
GCTCGTCGGCGCGTGCGATGAGCGTGTCAAACGCCAGCCGCCGCACGGTCATGTTTCCATCGCCCAAGAGAGACACAAGCCTGTCGTTCCCAAGACGCGTGAGGTCGGCGGGCGACGGGCTGACGGAAGTGCCGTCTTCTCCCTTCCAGACGATCCTCCAAATCCGTCCGCGGTCTCGGTCGCGGCGAGGATGTTTCAGATCGACCTCGTAATGGCCGATGATGCAGTTGTAGAAGTCGGCCACGTAGAGGCCGCCATCAGGCCCAAGCTGCAGATCGACCGGCCGAAACCACCAGTCGTCGCACGCGAGGAAGTCGGTCGGCTTCTCAACCCACGGCGATGATCCCCGCCACTGCGGCACGTCGCGATGGATGATGTTGGTCATGACGTTGCCCACGAACATTGATCCGCGATACTCCGCCGGAAAATGATCCGACTCGTAGGCCGCCATGCCGGCAATGCCGGTCGAGCCGTGGCCATCCCCCGTGGTGAGAGGGGCGTAGCCAAGTCCATCGTGCGGCTTGCCGAAGCTGTCGTAATAACCGCCGCGAAGAATCATCATGATCGGCTTCGAATGGCAGTCGGCCGTGAACTGGTTGCCCATTCGGTCGAAGCACATGCCGAACGGGTTCACCTGCCCCCACGACACCTGCTCGATCGCCGAGCCATCGGGGCGGAATCGGTAGGTGTTGCCGGAACTCATTTCGAGGACAACGTCGCCCACTCCGCGGAGCTTTATCTTCGAAGCATTGCGGAAACCGTGGCAGGCGTAGACCCAACCATCGGGACCGAGCCGGAAGGCATTCTGATTGCCGTGGGTATCTGCGAAATCAAAAGGTCCGTAGAGAACCTCGCGGCGGTCCGCCTTCCCGTCGCCGTCGGTGTCGGTGAGTTTCCAGATGTTGGGAATCGACCAGACGATCACCTCCTGGCCACGACCATCGGGACCGCCGACGGGCAGCGGCAGGACGCCGATGGGAATGTTGAGTCCATCGGCAAACCGCGTGGCTTTGGTCGCCCGGCCGTCGCGATCGAAATCTTCGAGCACCGTGAGACCGTCCCGCGGCACAGCATCGGGGGCGGCCGCGAACGGATACTCGATCGAGTGGGTCACCCACAGCCGGCCACGGTTGTCGAACGCAAGATTCATCGGCTTCTGGATTTCCGGCTCGCTGGCCACAAGCTGGATCTCGAAGCCTGGAGGGAGCTTGAACATCGCCCGCTCCTCCTGAGGCGAAAGGGCCTCGGCGGGCGCGATCGGCGGGCTGGCCCAGCACCGGGACCCGATTCCGGCGAGGCAAAAGCAAGCGAGGCCAAACGCGAAACGCCAACCAGTGATTCGCACGGTCATGGTCGTTTTCTCCAAGACAATCCGCCTGATTGCCGCCCTGCGGGCACCATTGATGCCGTCCCCGGACGACAGGTATTCCTCGGATAAAGCTCGCTGCTCAAACGGGCCCATCATACTATCTCGGGGGCTGGGGGGGGCGACTTCCCCCAAACACAGACGCCCCGCAGGAGCGAAATCCCGCGGGGCGCCGTGGCAGGGGGGTTCGAAGAAGCCGAGGCGGCGTCAGGGCAGAATCACCGCGTCGATCACGTGGATCACGCCGTTGCTGGTCTTGATGTCGGTCTTCGTGACGTTGGCCTTGCCGGTAGCAGTGCCAACCTTCACGCCGCCATCGGTTGAAATCATGACGGTCTTACCGCCAGCGGTCTTGGCCTCGGTCAGCTTCACCACATCCGCTGCGTAAACAGACCCAGGGACGACGTGAAGCAACAGGATTTCTTTGAGCTTGCCCTTGTTTTCCGGCTTGAGCAATGTCTCGACCGTGCCTGCCGGCAACTTGGCAAAAGCCTCGTCGGTCGGTGCAAAGACCGTGAACGGGCCCGCACCCTTCAACGTCGACACAAGTTCCGCCGCGCCGAGAGCAGCCGCCAACGTCTTGAATGTGCCGGCACCGACAGCCGTGTCAACGATGTCCTTCGGAGCCTGCTTCATGGCGACCTGATGGACTGGCCGAGAGACGACCCTTTCGTGAAGCACGGCAGACTGCACCGCTTGGGTCGACTGGACGGAGCCGCTGTTGCCCTTGCAGGGCGCGGCAGCGGCCGACGCTGTCAGCAGGGCCACGCCTGACGCAGACAACACAAAAAACGCAACAGTTGGGATCACTTTCATGGAAGAACTCCGAGAAAAAGTCGGACAGAGTGCAGTCGATGGAGGAACGCAACCACCGATCGGCTCTGAACCGCACTCCCGCAGTATTGCTAACAGCCGTTCCAAAAAATGCTTACGTTGCTGCATCGCGACGGCCCGGGAAAAGGGCCATCTGCTTCATTCCACGAAGGCGAAAAGCTCAGCACAGACGAAAAGCGGCCTGATTGCGTACCATCTCGTGAAGTGCCAGTTCGAAGCCGGTTCGCGTTCGTCGAGATTCCCGCGGCCGAGTGACTGGCTGTCGCGGCGGACAGCCGACCGCATGGCTCCATTCCAACCGTTCCCGGCAACACTCTGCCGAGAATTTTTGATCAGCAAGAAAGCCTCAAAAGAGACCCGATCATGCGATTCATCGATTCCGACTCCGAGTTCCCCATCAGTTCCGCCGTGGTGCACAGCGGCAAGGTATTCGAGGCGGTCGTCACGGGAATCCCAGACGGCAGCCACGCCCCGGTGGCCGGAGGTGCCGCGGCCGAAATGCGTGAGGCGTTTCGGCAACTCGACATCCTGCTCGCCGAGGCCGGCGTAGACCGCTTCGCGATCTGCACGGCGAGGCTCTACCTGCAGGACGTGCGGGCCGAGATCGGGCCGGTGAACGCCGTGTGGAAGGATTACTTTGGCAGCCACCCGGTCTGTCGCCGGGCCTACGGCGTTGAACTCCAGGCCGGCATGCGGGTGGAGGCCGCCTTCACCGCTGAAATTCCCTGACGGGGCCCCGATGTCACAAGCGGGTGACCGCAGGCATTTCGTGCCGGCTCGGCCCTCCGCAGCCTCGCTATCGCCGTGGGAATCGATCCGCAACACGCCCGTGCCGGCGGTCGGTGCTCCGATTGCACCGAATGAATTCGACGACTTCTGCCGGTTCGCCTTCTCGGTTCTTGAAGCCGCGAGAGTCCGCTTCCTGGTCATCGGCGGCTTGCGGTCGTGGTCGTCGGTGAACCACGGACCACGGCCGACGCGGACGCGATCGTGTTTGTCTCGCCAACCGAGGCGGAGTCGCTCATCGGCCAGGCCGCCGTGATCAGACGGCCGCAACGGCAGGCAACTCGTGCTTGCGGAGCTTGTTGCCGGCCGGGTCTGTGATCAGGCCTCCAAAGCAGAGGCAGGCATGCGTCGGCGCCACAAGCGTGCCCGCGCCCGCCTGCTGCGCGGTGAACACGTGGGAATACTCGAGCCTGTTCGTGCCGCTTCCGCCACTCCAGCGGGCCATGAGCTCTTGCCCACGAAACGTGAACTGGATGCCGGGCACGGTGCCCGCGACCGCCGACACATGCATCGGCTTCTCGAATTCGAGCACCCAGGAGATTCGCTGCCCCTCCGCCGCAACCAAGGGGCCGGACGGCGGTCCCTCGACCCGCGTCACCCGCTCGTCGCGGGCCGCGTCGAGCTCGAATTCGATCGCGACAGGCGTGGAGGCGTTGCCGGCCACGTCCACCTGCCGAACCCGCCAACGGTTCAAGCCCGGCTGCGGTGCATAGCCGCCCCAGACGGCCGTTGCCGGATCCCAGGAGCCAGTGTCGCGGCTGTATTGCAGCGTCGCATTCCGCTCCTGGCCTGAGACCACGAGACTCCCGTTGGTCGTGTTCCGGTCGGTAGCCGACACGCCGGTATCCTGCCTGAGGGCCACCTGCAGCGGCGCGGCCGAGCGATCAAGCCGGAACGTGAGCGTCGGCCCAACGGGCGTCGCGCGGCCGGCGGCATCGACCAGCCGCGCGGCCACGCGATAGGTGCCGTCGGCCCCGATGCCCTCGGGCACGAAGCGGCGGGCATCGGCCATCACCGCAGTGCGGAAGGCGTAGCCATTCACCCGGTATTCGACCCGCTCTCCCGCAGCCAGCGCCCGACCCAGAGCGAGCGTGGCGTCGGCGGTGACGCGGTCGTTCGGGATGCGACCGGTGTCGCGGGCAAGCGAGAGCGACACCGCGGCGGCACACACCCGCCGCGGCTCCAGAGCCTCGATCGAGAGCGGCGTAGGCGACGACTTCAATGCGCGACGTGAACGGTGAAGCACGGACCCTCCATAGCACCCCTTCCTGGGTGGGGGTGCCAGGAAATACTTCGGCAGTCGCGGCCCGGCGGGACCACTTCCATAACCTGCGGAGCGTCTATCTTGCCCAGGCGGCAGCCGTGCATGCCCCCGATCGTTGCGACCAGCCGATCGGGTGCTAGAGCACATCAAAGATAGCTGTAGCGACGCCTTGGTAAACCAGGAGAGGTAGGTGACGGGGTCGGCGAAAGCTCGAGGAGCTTTGGGCTATCCTGCCCACGCGACGAGACTTTTGCCGCCCCGGAGCCGGTGCTAGACGTAAGTCGAATGCGCTCTAGCACCCGCAGTCTCTTGCTCGCGATGCGGGCTTGCGTGAAGGCACGCCACCCAGCAACCGGCTTCACGCGATG
>JBIIMX010000296.1:0-4613 GCA_044337765.1 Pirellulales bacterium
CCGTCGCCGTCGCGGCCGATGCGGCGCCCGGCCGGCACGACAACGTCTTCTGTCAGATCCGCGTGCCGATGGCAGGAACGTGGGTGATGCACTCGATGCCGGGCACCCAGCTCCGCATCGACAAGCCGTTGTCCAAGCCGGAGCCCTCCGACAGCGCCGCTGCCAAAAAGAAAGTGGAAAAATGATGCCCTTCGTCGTGGCAATCCTCTGGCTCTTCGCGGGGGCCCTCCGGGCCGACGAGCCGGTATCCATCGACGTCTATCCCCCCGCCGTACGGCTCGACTCCGCCCGCGACAGCCAGCAGGTCATCGTGCAGGTGCGGCTGGCCGACGGCCGCACGCTCGACGTCACCGGCTTGGCCGGCATGACGATCTCCGACCCGAAGCTGGCCTCCGTCGAGATGGCAGGCGACCGGTCCGGCCGCCGGATACTCAAGCCGCTTTCAGACGGTGATGGCCTTATCCGGGTCACGCATGCAGGGCAGGAGCGGGCGATTCCGCTGCGGGTCGTGTCGGCGACATCGAATCCGCCCCTGTCGTTTCGGCTCGACGTGATGCCCGTCTTCGCGCGGGGCGGCTGCAACATGGGCAGTTGCCACGGTGCGGCTCGCGGCAAAGATGGCTTCCGGCTGTCGCTCTTCGGATTCGATCCCGCGGGCGACTACCACCGCATCACCCGCGAACTGCCCGGCCGACGAATCGATCTTGGCCATCCGCGGGCAAGCCTCCTGTGGCTCAAGGCCACTGGATCTGTGTCGCATACCGGAGGCAAGCGGCTGCCGGCCGACGGCGACCTTGCCTCCCGCATCGAGCAGTGGATCGCCGCCGGAGCGCCGGACGACCCGGGGCCCGATCCCATGCAGAGCATCCCGGCACTTCAGTCGCTCGACCTCTACCCACCGGCGGCGCTTCTCGAATCGGGTGGCCCAGCCCAGCCGTTCGTGGCGGTCGCCCGATTTTCCGACGGCACCGATCGCGATGTCACCGACCTCGCCTGGTATGGCTCGAACAACGAGCCGGCGGCGAAGGTGACGCCCACTGGCGTGGTCAGCCCGGAATCGCGTGGCGAGGCATTTGTGATGGCCCGCTACGACACGATCACGACCGGCACGCCGCTGATCGTCATCCCGAAGGATCTGGCCTTCACGCCCCCTGTCAGCGACGGACAACCGGGCGGCACCCCGTGGATCGACGACCTCGTCGATGCCAAGCTCGCCAGCCTTCGCATCACCCCCTCCGGCATCTGCGACGACGAGACGTTTCTTCGGCGGGCGACGCTCGACCTCGTCGGTCTCGTGCCCACGCCCGAGGAACGTGCGGCTTTCCTTTCTGATCCTTCGCCCGACAAGCGGACCCGTGTCGTCGAGCAACTCATGACCCGGAAGGAGTTCGTGGAACTCTGGGTGATGAAGTGGTCCGAGCTCCTGCAGATCCGTTCACAAGGCAACGACGTCAGCCCGAAGGCGGCCATCCTCTACCACCAGTGGCTCGACCGCCGGATCGCCGCCAACGAGCCGATCGACAGGATGGTGCGGGACCTCCTCACCGCTTCGGGCGGCACCTTTGCCAATCCGGCCTCCAACTATTTCCAACTGGAGCGCAACACGCTCAAGCTGACGGAAAACGTCGCGCAGGCTTTTCTCGGCATGCGGATCCAGTGCGCCCAGTGCCACAACCACCCGTTCGACCGCTGGACGATGGACGACTACTACGGGTTTGCGGCATTCTTCTCCCAGATCGGCCGCAAGCGGGGCGGCGATCCACGCGAGACCATCGTCTTCGATGCAGGCAGCGGCGAGGTGAACCACCCGATTACCGGAAAACCTGCCCCGCCGAAGTTCCTCGGGGGAGAACGGCCGGCGGTGTCCGATCGTGATCGTCGAGAGGCTGTGGCGGCCTGGATCACTTCGGCTGACAATCCCTTCTTTGGCCGCCATATCGTGAACATGACCTGGGGCCACTTCTTCGGCCGCGGCATCGTGCACGAACCCGACGACGCGAGGGTCAGCAATCCGCCGTCAAACCCTGCCCTGCTCACGGAACTGAGCCGTAGGTTCACCGAGACTGGCTGGGATTTTCGATCGCTCGTCCGTGCCATCGTCATGTCCCGAACCTACCAGCGATCGAGCGACTGGAACGAATCGAACCGATCCGACAGCGTCAACTTTTCGCATGCCGGCGTCCGGCGGGTGCGGGCCGAGGTGCTGCTCGACGTGCTGGCGGAGGTGACCGACACCAAGAACAAGTTTCCTGGTCTCCCGCTCGGCTCCCGCGCCGTACAGGTGGCCGACGGTCGGACGACCAACTACTTCCTCACCACCTTCGGCCGCGCCACCCGAGAGGATGTCTGCACCTGTGCAGTCCGCATGGATCCGAGTCTGTCGCAGGCATTGCACCTGCTCAATGGCGACGCCGCAAACGACCGCATCAGGCAGGGCAGGCTGGTCGAGCGACGGCTGACGGCCGGGGGCACGCCGACGGCGGTCATCGACGAGTTGTTCGTGCGATGCTACGGCCGCATGCCCACCGAGCGGGAACGCCTCGAGACGCTCGTCACCGTGCTCGACGCGCCCGACAAACGGCAGGCACTCGAGGACGTTTTTTGGGCGCTGCTGAATTCACCAGAATTCATCTTCAACCACTGAGGACCAACCCTTGGGACTCGAGCTTTTTCCCATCAGCCGAGACGCGGAAGGAGAGTCCTTTTCCAGATGGAAAAGGACTCTCATGCCCGTGCTCCTCGGGACCGTCGCCTCCCTCCCGGCCCGCGCCGCCGACATGCCGCCGACGTTCAACGACAACGTGCTGCCGATCTTTCGCGAGAAGTGCTGCAGCTGCCACAACCCCGACAAGAAGAAGGGGGGCCTCGATCTGACGAGCCATGGGCAGGCCATGGCCGGCGGCAGTTCGGGCGAAGTGATCGCGGCGGGCGACGCAGACAGCTCCCATCTCTGGCAGTTGGTAAGCCATGCGTCGGAGCCGAAGATGCCGCCCGAGTCGGACAAACTCCCGGCCGACATGCTCGACACCATCCGGCGCTGGATCGTCGGCGGCGCCATCGAACGCTCGGGCGATGCACCGGTCGCCCGCAAGACGACGGCGATCGCTCTGGCCGCAGATGCGGCCGCGGTGCCGGAGGGTCCGCCGGTCATGCCGCCCCGCCTTTCGCTGGAAGTGGTCACCGAGGCGGCCCGCCCCACGACGATCACGGCCCTGGACGTCTCTCCGCACGGCGAGGTCGTGGCGGTGGGTGGCCGCCGCCAGTTGTTGCTGCATCACACGGCGTCGCTCGAACTGCTGGGGGTGCTGCCGTTTCCCGAGGGTGTGGTGAAGACTGTCCGCTTCACCCGCAATGGCAGGCTGCTGCTTGCCGGCGGTGGCGAAGCCGCGACGAGCGGCCGCGTGGTGGTCTGGGATGTCGCGCAGGCCGCCCGCATCGCTGAATTGGGCGAGGAATACGACGAGGTGCTGGCCGCCGATCTGTCGCCCGACCAGAGGCTGGTCGCTCTGGGCGGACCGGCACGAGTCGTGCGGTTGCTGACGACCGCCGACGGCAAGGTCGAGAGCGAGCTGCGCAAGCACACCGACTGGGTGACGGCGGTCGAGTTCTCGCCGCCCGCATCCGCGCACGGAGAGCTGCTGGCAACCGGCGACCGCGCCGGCAACCTCTTTCTCTGGGAGCCCCGTGGCGGCCGCGAGCATGGCACGCTCACGGGCCACACGCTGGCCATCACCGCGATCGCATGGCGGAGAGACGGGGCCGTGCTGGCGACGGTGTCGGAGGATGGTTCGCTTCGGCTCTGGGATCCGAAGGAGCTCAAGCAGCTGAAGACCTGGCAGGCTCATCCTGGCGGCGCGGAAAGCTTGGCATGGCTGCCCGACGGGCGGCTGGTCACCACCGGCCGCGACCGGCGGGTAAAATTCTGGAAAGCCGACGGACCGCTGGAGCGGGAAACCCAGCCGCTTGCCGACATCGGCACGCGGGTGGCGGCAACCGCCGATGGTGCACGGGTGTTCGCGGGTGATTGGAGCGGCGCGGTGACGGTGTTCAACACCGCCGATGCCACGCAGACTGGCACGCTCGACACCAATCCGCCGCCCTTGGCCAAGCGGCTCGAGATCGCCGAGAAACAGCTGGCCGATGCTTCCGCCGTCGGGCAGACCGCCGCGGAGAAGGCGAAGGCCGCCGCCGACGCGATGCAGCTCGCCGAGTCGCAGGTCACCGCCGCCCGCAAGGCTCTCGAGGAGGCCGAGTCGCAGGCCGCTGACGCGAAGAAACTGGAAGACGAGCGGGCCGAGCACGTGAAACGCTGGCAGGCTGAGCTCGAGTTCTCGCGACCCAAGGCCCTGGCGGTCCCCGCTCCCCGTGGTCCCTGACCCCGTTGGAAACGCGTGCCACGGGATCGATGCCTGGGGCGACGCCGGGCCGATAAGGCCGAAAAAGCCGCACGAATCGCTCGCCGCTCCGCCGCCGCATCCCTCTTGATTCGTCGGCCTCGTTTCCCCATCATCCCCGCCCCACGTGTGGGAACCCATGCGGGACGAGGGCCAGAGGAGCGGCGCCGTGGTCGGATTCGGGAATCATCCGTTGCGTTTGATGCCCACGGGAGGTCG